>JBBTRO010000165.1:0-1794 GCA_038065155.1 Patescibacteria group bacterium | reverse complement strand
CCAAACAATATACTTTAAGGAGTAACGAGCGGGAGCCAAAGCGAATTTCGTTGGGAGCCAAACGCGTAAGTTCTAATTATTTCTGAATTTCCCTTCCCAAAAACATGACAGCCCTGGCCAATCGAAGCACTGCCGGCGCGACTCTATGAGGCACATGATGCCGTGCCCACGAGGTCCAGACAGCCAAGACCACTTTTTCTCGGTAGGGGTCAACAACCGCCTCTTTCCCAAGCTGTTTGATTTCTCCGACCTTGCGTACCAATCGAAGCCGTTCTGCCAACAATTTTCGCATATCTTTATCCACTTGGTCAATCTGAAGCCGAAGGCCAGCCAATTGCCATTCGATTTCTTTGCTTCGGTGTTTTTTGGATGCGTTTGTCATACAGATAAAATACGTTCATTTAATTTTTCCAAACTTTTCATCAATTCCTCGCGTATCTTTTTGGCAAATGGATTGAATCTCTGCATATCAAAAAATAACTGCCAGGTGTCATTGTTGGTAAGCGCTTTCACCCGCAACAATGATTCATAATCCGTCGTACTGATCTCATGCTCCGTCAAACCTAATTCTCAAAATGCGCGACCGAGAAAATGAACGAGGGCTTGCGAACGAGCCATGTGTTCATCATGAATTTCTGGAGTCGTGACAATGACCACAAGCCCGAGGGTAGCAAATAACGTGTGAAGTTCATTCTCTTGATCTTCTGAAAGCCGAATCGGACAAAAGACAATTTTTTTGCCCTTAATCCCCGACTCTGCGACTGAATCTGGCCCAAACAACGGATGGGTCGTGGCAAACGCCTGTTCTTGTGGCAACAATCGCTGTAACACTTCTGTTGGATATACTTTTACCGAACACATATCAACCACTATTGTTTTAGGCTCAAGAACGGGCAGAAGCTCTTGAACACTCGACTCAAATTGCGAAATAGGCACAGCCAAAAATAGAATATCTGACTTTGCCACATTAGCAAGAGGAGAGCAACTAGGAATACCTTTATCATGCGCTAACACACGACCAAACTGAGCCAAGGAGTTCGCCCACAGTTTGCCAAATCGTCCGTAGCCGATAACGCCGTACGTCTGCCGCATACTATTTTTTTACAATAATAAACGTAGTTAAATTTGGACGCATGTCCTGGATATTGCGCTCGAGAATTTCCAATTGATACAAATTGGCACAGCGAGCAGGCGCAATAACTGCCGAGGTGGCGGGAAGTACGCCATTCTTTAAATCATTGGCGGCCTTGGCTGTGTCAGCCCACTCTACCCCGCTGGCGCTCTTAAACTCCCGATTAATATACCGTTCACACTGGATCAAAGCTTGGGGGTGACTCACAATTTGGGTAATATCCGAACGTTTCACTCCAGGCAACACCAATAGGCACTGTTGGACTTCAAACCATAGCTCATCCACCACAGCAAAAATGTGCTGGCCCATCGCATCAAAGGCTTGCCGCACCAAACCACCCTGAGAGTTGACCACGGGGAAAATGCCCAAGTCAATTGAACCATCGTCTAAGCGTGCCAACACTCCTTCCATATCGGTAGCATAGACAATTCCCCCTTCAATCCCCTGTCGAATCAAATACAAACGTCCAGCTTCTTCGGAAAATGATCCGGCATCACCTGACACTCCAATTTTCAAGTGTACATTCATATTATCCATTCTGCGCTTTGTGGCGCAAATAGTGATCCATAATCACGAGCTCGGCCATGGCATCCACGATCGGGACCGCGCGCGGCAAGACACAGGGGTCATGTCTTACCTTGCCACTGACAGTCGTTGCCTCC
>JBBTRO010000164.1:0-3028 GCA_038065155.1 Patescibacteria group bacterium | reverse complement strand
TGGGTGATCAAGTAATGTCCTCGCAAAATAAAGTCGAAGCGGCGATTGGCGCTCGGATGCCGCTCAAACATATTCCGGTTGGTTTGTTTGTTCATGATATTGAACTCACCCCAGGGAAAGGCGGTCAATTGGTTCGCGGCGCTGGTTCTGGTGCCCAGCTTCAGGTCTTTGAGGGTGAATATGCCCAGCTCCGTCTTCCGTCTGGCGAGGTCCGGCTCATCAATATGGATTGTCTGGCGACGGTTGGAAAAGTTGGCAATCCCGATTACAAATTGGTACGATATGGCAAAGCTGGCCGAATGCGTCACCGCGGCATTCGTCCTCGCGTCAAAGGCAAGAACATGAACCCGGTCGATCACCCGCATGGTGGTGGCGAGGGGCACAGCCCGATTGGTTTGAAGGGCGGCCCCAAAACTCCATGGGGAAAGAAAGCGATGGGAGTGAAGACGAGAAAAGAGAAAAAATGGAGCAATGCCTTTATCGTTTCGCGACGAAAGAGGCGGATTGAAGAGTAAACATAAGTCTATGTCACGAAGTCTTAAAAAAGGGCCATTTGTAAATGAAAAGCTAGCCAAGAAAGTGGCTGCGGCTCGCGCGACCTCAAGCCGGAAACCGATCAAAACCTGGGCGCGGGATAGCGTGATTACGCCAGACATGGTCGGCATGACATTTTTGGTTCATAATGGCAAGGATTTTTTGAATGTCCTCATAGACGAGAATATGATTGGACACAAATTGGGTGAATTTTCTCCGACCAGGAAGTTTGTCAAACACGGCGGCAAGATGCAGAAAGAGCAAGAGAAGGCGGCCGCGGCCAGCGCCGCTCCAGCGCCAGCGCCGGCGGCAGCGAAGAAGTAAATTATTTGACTATAGACTACGGACTACAGACCACGGACAACGATCGGTGACTGTAGTCGGTAGTCTGTAGACTGTAGACCACCGTATGGAAACAATGACCACAACCGCACACCTTAGAAATCTCCGAATGAGTCCTAGGAAACTCCGTCTGCTTGTTGATTTGGTTCGCGGAGCAGGGGCGTCCCAGGCGGTAACACAATTGCAGTTTTCCCACAAGATTGCGGCGAAACCATTGGTTAAGCTGATACAATCAGCGATGGCCAATGCCGCTCATAATCACAATCTTGACCCCGAAAGCCTGAGGATCCGTGAAGCCTATGTGAACGCCGGGTCAATCATGTATCGGTTTACCCCTCGCGCGATGGGACGTTCCGCGCCGATTCGAAAACGCACAGCGCATATTACTGTGGTTTTGGAAGGAATGGTGGCAGAAGGGAAAGCAAAGAAGAAAAAGACCGAAGAAAAAAAAGAAGAAAGTAATGAAAATCCGAAATCCGAAATCCGAAATCCGAAAGAAATTCAAAATTCAAAAATCTAAACTTGTTTCGAATTTCGATATTCGAATTTCGAGATTATCAATTGTATGGGTCACAAAGTCCATCCAAGAATTCACCGCACGCAAGTCATTTATACCTGGGATTCCCGGTGGTTTTCCAAACGCAATTATGCGCAGTTTGCCCAGGATGATGTTTTGGTTAGGGAGTTTTTGATGAAGAAATTTTCTGAAGCGCATATTGATACGATTGGCGTCGAGCGCTCCCCGCACCAGATGACGGTTACCATCTTTGCCGCGAAACCGGGTTTTATCATTGGGCGCGGCGGCAAAGGACTGGATGATGTGAGAAAAGAGATCGAGCGTAAGTTTTTGCGCATGAAAAGCAAGGTGAAATTGCAGGTGCAGGAAGTCCGTTCGCCCGCGCTTTCAGCGCCCGTTGTCGCCCAGACGATGGTCAGCGATCTAGAGCGAAGAATCCCATTTCGCCGGGTTATGAAACAGACGATTGAGCGCGTGATGAAGGCTGGCGCCAAAGGCATTAAGCTCAGTATCGGCGGCCGTTTGAATGGCGCAGAAATTGCTCGCACCGAAAAAATGGCGGCCGGCTCGGTTCCGCTCGTGACGCTCCGAAGCGATGTGGATTACGCGACACTTGCCGCTCAGACGATTTATGGTAAAATCGGCGTAAAGGTCTGGATTTGTCACGGTGAGGTGTTTGGGAGGAAAGACAAGCTGGCGCAACAGGAGGTTGTTTCTGAAAAGAATAAAGCATAAAATTTCCACCTCATCACCTGATCACTTCATCACTTTATCACAAGTGATCAAGTGATCAGGTGATCAGGTGATCAGGTGAATATGTTGTTACCTAAAAAAGTAAAACACAGAAAGTGGCATTACCCGCGCCGTCCAAATCAGGGAGTGGCGACAAGGCTGAATACCGTTGCCTTTGGCAGTTTTGCGCTTAAATCCCTTGACCATGGCTGGTTAAGTTCTCGCGAAATCGAAGCGGCTCGTCGGGTACTTACTCGGTATGTGAAGCGCGGCGGCAAAATTTGGATTCGTGTTTTTCCTGATCGGCCAATCACCAAAAAGGGTAATGAATTGCCAATGGGTGGCGGCAAGGGCTCCCCGGATCATTTTGTGGCGACGGTGAAGCCTGGCACAGTTCTTTTTGAGATGGATGGCATGCCTGAATCGGCGGCATCGGAAGCCCTAAATGCGGCGAGGTATAAATTGTCAGTCCAGAGTAAGTTTGTTAAAAAAGTATAAAGGAATATGGATTTTACAGAAATCAAAAATACATCAAAAACTGAGCTCCGCCGGCTATTGTCTGAACTCCAAGCGAAGGAACGGGAGCTGCGTTTTAGCGCTCACGCTCGGCAGTTAAAAAATGTCCGTGCCTTGCGACAAACCAAAAAAACGATTGCGCGAATTTTAACCCAGCTGTCGCCACAGCCGTAATTTATGACCATCAAAGCGAACAAAGTAACGCGTCAATTTCAGGGTGAAGTTATCCGCGCATCGTCACAAAAGACGGTGTATGTAAAGGTTGCCTCCGTGAAGACGCATCAAAAATATCGCAAGCAATATACCACGACCAGTATCTATCCGGTTCATGACGAGAAAGCCTTGGCAAAAGTTGGTAATGAGGTTATTTTTGAAGAGTGCAGACCG
>JBBTRO010000163.1:0-3639 GCA_038065155.1 Patescibacteria group bacterium | reverse complement strand
CTGATCAATCCCAGCCGCAACCAGCTCCGCCGCGGTAATTAGTATTTGCTCTCGCCGCGTATCGGCAGTCATATTGCCGGTCAACGAATGGTAATCGGCAATAAAAAAAAAGCACTCGTACTTGCCGCTGTTCTGTAGATCCACCCAATTTTTCACCGCACCTAAATAATTGCCAATGTGGAGATTACCGGTCGGCTGGATGCCAGAGAAGATGATAGATTTTTTCATAGTACAAATTAAGGGAAGTTTATTTAATATTCCTCCCCCTCGTAGGGGGAGGTCAGGAGTGGGTCTCAACGCTGGTTATCAGTGAAATCTTACTATTGGCTGTCACCTTTAACGAAGTCACAAAAGATCGTCAATTCAAGACAGAAATAAATTCCTACACTCGCTGAGACCCTACCCTGACCCTCCCCTACGCGGGGGGGGGAATCTTTGCATTTCATTAAACAAATTCTACCACTCACTCAAATTCTCCGCAATCTATTTTCTCCTCAATCACCTCTACGAAGTAAAGATAATATTTAGAGGGACGAAAAGGCAGGTTTCGTCCGCTCCCTCCTTTCTACTCTTCCCTTCCTGCCTTGGAAGTTCCGCGCCCGCCGCCGCTAGATCAGTATGTGTAACCGTCCGCGTCGTTGATGATGTTGGTCGGCATGGACAAATCACACGATACCGATCCGCACCGATAGGCGTTGACGAGCCATATCTCGCCGGGACCGTTGGGACAGACGGTCCCGGCAGAGTTGGGTAGCAAGAAGCTTGTCTCATCCGGTGCGGTGCTGGCGTACAAGTCCCACCAGCGCGAGCTTACGAACCCATACTGGAGAACCTGGTACCCCTCCTCCAGCGCCGAATTGTCATCCCAGACCAGGCAACAGCCACCGGAGCATGGCTGAATCCGCAAGTTCGTCGGCGGGTTCAAGCCCTGTAGACGAAACTCCGGTGATGGCGCTGAAGAGTACGCGCCCCTCACGGCCACCACCGTGTACCGATACGTGAAGTTTTCACTGAACGGCGAAGGCCCGAGAGGATCCTCGATGATGCAAAAGTCGAAGTTGCAGTCCGCAGCGGGTACGCTGACCACCAGCGTATTCCCTGAACCGTCGTCGTTCTTTCGATAGACATCGTACCGATCGACCGGGGCGGCGTTGTCTGGCTCATCCCACTCTATATAGGTGGGTTGGCCATACGTCGCCGGATAATCCACCGCGTGGGCGAATTGGAAGACGGCATGAATCGAAGCAGGTGGCATGAGCGCCGTGAACGGCACATCTGTCCACATCTGGCTGATCCGAAGGCCGCGCTCGCCAGAGTCGTACTTGATGCCAATCTCGAGCGTGCTCGTAGGCCCCTTGATGAAGGTGGGTATGGTCACCGACCAATTGCTCACCGGAACCGGATTCATTCCGATCAAGCCGAATGCCCCCGAGCAGACGACCGCCCCGCCGTTGAGTCGATAGCAGAGCCTCGCCTTGGAGTTGCCGACGGCAGAACTGTTGCGCGCGGCATAGCCGCCGATCACGAACGTGCCACCGACATCCGATCCGTCCGGAATCGAGCTCAGGCTCACCGCGTACAAATCGCGGTGGCCGATGGTGGTCGTGTAGTTGTAGCTCGCCGTGCCATCACACGGCGTCTCGTACACGTTCTTGAAGTTCGCCCGCGCCGGCATGGGCGCGAACTTCGTGTCGAGCCCCGCCGCGGCAGGGTACAGACGAACGGTCTCGGCGGCCGCGGTCTGCGACCCGCCGAGGGCCATGATGGCCATCAAAAACAAAACTCGCGAATTCATTCGTTTCCTCCCAGGGCGCTGTTTGCCCTGATCCACGCCAACCCCGATTGGTTGACGATTGGCGACCTTACACTATTTTAAAAGCTTTGTCAACCCGCCCCGCACCTATTGTGCCCCCAAACTTCTCCGCAACCATCATTTTTCTCCTCAGCAAAAGCAAGTCTTCCATAAACTAAAGGCCGTCTGGTTAGAGACGGTCTTTAGCGTGATCCGTATTAAAAACCCTTTAGATTGGGCCGCCGAGAAATACTGTCGCAACGTTACTGTAAGCGGAATTTGCATTCGGGAATAGACGATAACCCTGGACGCGATAGTAATAATAGCCTGTCGGGAGCAAAGGATTAATTGTGGTATCGGCGTATCGAATCGTATTCGCAGTCACCGTGGCGAGACTGGTATAGTTGATGCCGTCAACGCTCCGTTCAATGATAAAGCCAAATTCATCATTGGAGTTATCATTCCACTGCAACAAGGCGGATGTATCACTGATATATGGATACGTGGCTCGAAGATTCGTTGGTGGATTCGTTGCGATTGGTAACGGCGGCGGCGTGTAGGCAATATCGGCACTGATCTTGCTTATTTTAATGCCATCCGTCGCAGAAAGCGCAAAGGTAGTTGTCGTAAAGAAATAATCATTATCAAACAAGCCGCCAATTTCCAGCTGTGATTGAGAATCCTTAACCAGGTTCACACCAAATTCAATCGCTCCTCTAGGCATTGGCGTCGTATCTGAAAGATAAAAAGCCCCGCCTGATGATGGATTTGAATATTCTATTGTGCCATTGTTCCAATTGAAAAACAACCGCAAGCGGCTAAAGACGCCGGCGGGCGGCCTGGTCGCCGCCGAGGCACAAACAGAAACAATAATTTTGTTAATGGTTGAACCATCCGGGATAGAAGACAAATCAACTTTATAAGAATCCTCTCGGCCAAGTGTGGTCGTATAATTATAATCAGTGTTGCCGTTGCAGGCCGCTTCATCTACTCGCCAATAATGATTATTCGGCCACAAAAATGGGACGCCGTTCCATTGCCGCTGTGCCCCATCTGCAATTGGGATAAGCGCGCCAGTCGTCGCGGCACGAACGGCCATGAAACTCCCCAATGCTATGATCAATACGGCTAAGACAAACAGACTTTTTTGGCAAATCGTAGTTTTCATAATACCAAGCAATCTTAAAAATGTTTAAATACGTTAGCACACATCCAAAGATTTGTCAAGCCAATCCTGTGCTTAAATCAGCCAAATTTAAACACCCCGCCTGGGGTGTTTTTATCGCCGCATATCGCAACCGTATCGCCACTATCAGTCTTTTGGATCAATCTTCCTCCCCTTCTTCCGGAATAATAATCGCCGCCACAATGTACCCAATAATTGCCGGCACCACACCAGTCACCAGCGCCACCAAAATCAAAAGCAAACGCAAAATATTGGCGTCCACCCCAAGGTACTCCCCCAAGCCGCCACACAACCCCGCAATCCGGCGATTGTTTTTGGAACGAAAAAAATGTTTCATATCTATCCTAAAGCTACTTCCAATACTTTTACCTCACGTTGAATTTGTGTTTGTCGCTTGTCCATTCCTGTTTCCAAATCATACCGAGTCTGAAGATTGAGCCAAAATTGAGCCGACACACCGAAGTAGCGGGCCAAACGAAGGGCAGTATCAACACTCACCGCGCGAATCCCGTGCACAATTTCATTGATGCGTCGCGGCGGTACGCCAATATCAATCGCCACGCGATATTGCGTCAAACCAAATGGTGACAAAAACTCTTCTTGGAGAACTTCCCCCGGATGAATTGGCTTCATTTTTTTAGACATACTATTTAAGAATGAT
>JBBTRO010000162.1:3439-3725 GCA_038065155.1 Patescibacteria group bacterium | reverse complement strand
CGTCTTGAATAGATCATTGGCCGAGCTTGGAATTTATCCGGCCGTTGATCCGCTTGACTCTAGTTCCACAATTTTAGATCCATTGATCGTTGGCGAAGAGCACTATCGTACCGCTCTAGAAGTTCAACGCGTGCTCCAGCGCTACAAGGACTTGCAAGATATTATCGCGATTCTTGGTATGGAAGAGTTGTCCGACGCGGACAAGCTTACTGTTACCCGGGCACGCAAACTCCAAAAATTTCTCTCCCAACCCTTCTTTGTCGCCCAGCAATTTACCGGCGCCGAA
>JBBTRO010000162.1:0-3429 GCA_038065155.1 Patescibacteria group bacterium | reverse complement strand
CGCTATGTCCCGATTGCCGAAACCGTACGGGGATTCCGGGAGATTTTGGATGGGAAGCATGATGGCAAGAACGAGCAGTCATTTTATATGAAAGGTGGAATTGAGGAAGTGACAGCATAAATAAATTTTTTGCTGTCATTGCGAGCGACTCAAGAGGAGCGAAGCAATCTCCGATCGCGTTGAAAGATTGCTTCGTCGCTTCGGCTCCTCGCAATGACAGGAGTATCAACTATGGAAAATATTAAATTCAAAATCGTCACTCCCGAACGCGTCATCTACGAGAACGACGTCTCACAAGTTTCCATTCCCACGACCACGGGTGAGATTACTGTACTTCCACATCACATCCCTCTAGTTTCGGTAATCACGGCCGGAGAGCTAAAGATCAAAGATGCTTCTGGCGAACAATTCCTGGCCGTCGCCGGCGGTTTTGTCGAGGTGCGGCCGAATAATGAACTGGTCATCCTTGCCGATAATGCGGAACGAGCCGAGGAAATTGATATCACCCGTGCCGAGGCCGCTCGTGCCCGAGCCGAAGAAGCGATGATGCAGAAACACGATCTTGAAGATGTTGATTTTGCGCGTTTGCAGGCAGTAATGGAGCGTGAATTGAACCGACTTCGGATTGGCAAGAAATATCGAAAATTACCGTAGTTATCCACACCATAGAGTATTTTCTTCTTCAATTGTGCTATAGTAGTAGCGAAATTTATTATTTTTAATATTTTTATAAGCGAACTAAGCCGATGAAATGGAAACTATTTTTCATTTCCGAGACAAGGAGCTTATATAGGGACTATATGCAAAGCGCAACACAGACCAAGACCGTGACCAACACGATGCTCGCGGTCGCGACCGCGGCACTCCTCATCGCCGCTGGGGCTGCCTTTATTCTCGTTCCAGGCACGCCTGGGGCAGACCCTAACATGCTTCTTCCCATTGCCGACGGCAATTACCAGGGCTGGATTCCGCGGTTGGGAACGACTTATGGCGCTGGTGTTTCAAGCGGCGAGAGGTATATGGCAGTCAGTGAACCAGTTTGCGATGGTCAAAGCTTCGTATATGCCCAGACGGTTGGGGATAGGGTGTCCTTTGAAGTTGACATCTCGGCCATTCCGGAAGGAGCCACCATCAATTCGGTCACAATTACTCCCTGCGCGGCCGGACGGGCTATTGCCTCTGCGGATCCGGTCGTTATGAATGTATTTTATCGTTACAATGGCGATGAATACCACGTGGATAGTCAAGATATGGGTAACTATAGTATAACCAACACGAATTTCACAATGCTTCCAGCAGTTACGTTTACCACTGTCACAATAAACCACGCAACCGGAAACACGCTCGAGATCGGTGCCGTGTATAGTTCCAATCCGTCTGGCAATCCCGGCAAACTAGGTCTCAGCCAATTGAGCGCAGTAGTAGATTATTCGTCTGTTCCCTTAAGTCCGACTGATCTTATCCTTACTCTCACAACAGTCGTCACAGAAACTGGTGGATCTTCCGCGGCTAATAATGTTAATCTTGTGTGGGTGGATAATTCAAATAACGAAGACGGCTTTGCTATATTTCGTGATGGCATACAGATTGCTTCTGTTGGCCCTAATATCAATACCTACCTGGATGTACATCCACCCGCCGGGGCGCATATGTACAGTGTGCGAGCCTATAATGCCGATGGCAACTCGGCAAATGACGCTTTTGCCAGTGTCGTTGTGCCATTGTTTGTGGGGACGCCAGTCGTGACGGTCGTGCCACTGACCTCAGCGCCCCGTCTTGCGAATGGCTGGAATGATCTCCTCCAATTACAGGTTATGGCTCAAGATGGTGATATTAACCTTCACAAATTTACCTTTGACTTGACAACAACAACGGCACGGGTGACAGAGGTTCAATTAGTTGACGTAACAAATTCACCAGAAGTAGTGTTGTACAGTGCAATGTTGTCTGGACGTTCGGGGTATGCATTAATTCATGCTAGCATGAGTCTGAATCCGTTTATTTCAGAAGGTCAAAGCCGGACATTTGTTCTGCGTGGTTTGGTGGGCGGGCTTGGTACATCCGGAGCATCAGTCTCCACTCGTCTCATGGGAGATGAGGCCTATCCAGTGAGCGGGCCAATGGGAACAATTGCCGCCATTGAAATTGACAGAAATAATGACTTTATTTGGTCAGATCGGAGTGCCTCTGGGCATAGCGACACTACGGGCGATTGGGGCAATGGCTACTTAGTAACTGGACTAACTGCACCTTCGAGTACGCCATCAGTTATCGCTCAATAATGTTTTAGACAAAACAAAAAACAACCCGATTATAATTGGGTTGTTTTTTGTTTAGTTACTCTTGCCAATAAAATTACATACATATATAATAAATTTAAGATATATAGAAAATATGAAACACAAGCACTTTTATATTTGGCTTTTAAGCTTTGAATTACGAAAGTGGTTTTACCTGTCATTGCGAGCGACCCGAGGGAGCGAAGCGATCTCTCAACCGTCGGGGATTACTTCGTCGCTTTGGCTCCTCGCAATGACAGAAATAAGGTTTCGTAATTTACAGCTTTTAAGGGCGGTTTGCTTGTCGCTTTTTGTTCTTGTGATTCCACAAAATTCAGCGACTGCGGCCGTTAGTGATTGGTCGAAAGGTATAACAATTGTGCCTCGTTATGATACTGATTTGGGCAGTGATTCTTTTCGTCAGTCAGTAGAACAGGCCGCAAATAGCCATGTGAATACGATCATTCTAGTAATACCCTGGAAGCAATCAGATATTTATTCGACCGATGTGAGCCTGAATTGGAATGCCCCAACCGATGCATCTCTTGTCAGTGCAATTAATTTCATTCATTCTCTTGGTCTTCGGGTGCGCCTGAAGCCGCATCTAGACAGCTATGATGGACAGTGGCGAGCTTACATAAATCCCGGCAATAGAGACGGCTGGTTCCAGGCCTATAACACGCTACTCAACCATTATGCCGATATAGCAGAGTCCGAAGGGGTGGAAGGAATTGTTATTGGCACTGAACTTATCCAAATGACTGATCCGGCGTATCATTCTCTTAATACACAAAACTGGCGCAATCTTATCGGTAATGTTCGAGGTCGTTATAGTGGACGATTAACCTACAGTGCGAACTGGGGCGGGTCGGGCTGGACAGACGAAAAGAATCACATTGAGTTTTGGGACGCGCTTGACACAGTCGGGATCTCTGCGTATTTTCCCTTGAATTCTGGTGATAATAGCGTCACGAGTCTGCGGCAAGCGTGGCAATATTGGAATAGCACTGATATTACGCCTCTGCGCGAGCGTACTGGCAAACCGATTGAATTTACTGAAATTGGGTATCGTAGTGTGGCGAATGCGCGTTTCCAACCATTTGATTTTTCGATGGGCGGGCCGGTGGATCATACTGAACAAACGAACCTC
>JBBTRO010000161.1:0-32704 GCA_038065155.1 Patescibacteria group bacterium | reverse complement strand
TAATTTTAAAAATAGCCACCGGAATTGTTAAATAAAATACCCTATAATAACAAACTCCAAGTTATATGAAATACCAAACGCGGCAGACGCTCACAATTTATTGGCAACACGCGAAGCAGTATCGTTTTTTGTTTATATGGATGCTGTCATTTAGCGTTCTTTGGTCTGTCGCCGGCATGATCGTTCCGATTTATTATAAAAAGTTTTTCGATGTTCTGGCGGCGGGAACACCGACGTCTCCAGAGACTGTGTTTCTGCTCATTCGGATCATGATCATTCTCATTGTCTTGGCACTTCTCTTTCGTTTTCTTTTGCGACGATTAGGGGATATTGCCACTATTACCTTTCGTGCCCGTATCATGGAAGATATTGCGAACAGTTGTTTCGCGTATCTTCACAAACATTCTTTCACGTTTTTCAACAACAATTTCGTTGGTTCTCTCGTGAAACAAGTGAACTATTTTATTCGCGGCTTTGAGGTTATTTCCGAACGTGTCGTGAATCAACTCATTCCGCTCACGATTGAGGCGACAATGGCCATCATTGTCTTGTGGGTTCTAGATGTTCGGCTGGGCATCTTGGCAGCGGCTTGGCTAGTGCTTTTTCTGTTCGTAAGCTGGTTTATTTCTCTCTATCGCTATCAGTACGTTATTTTGCGCAGTGCCGCTGAGTCAAAAGCGACCGGAATTTTGGCTGATACCATTACGAACAATGCGAATGTGAAGCTATTTTGCGGCTATGATGCTGAACGGCAATTGTACCGAGAAGCCATTGGTGACACGCGTCGGCTACGCCTTATCACTTGGCGATTGAATGTTCTTTTTGATGGCGTACAAGGCTTTTTAACAACTGCGCTTGAGGCGGGGATGCTGGTCCTTGCTTTTTATCTATGGCGCCGCGGGATTCTGACGGTTGGTGATTTTGTTTTGATTCAAACGTATCTATTTCGCATTTTCAATCGGGTGTGGGATTTTGGCGGCGTAATCCGGGATATTTACGAAAGTTTTGGTGATGCGGAAGATATGACAAAGATTTTGACCGCACCACACGAAATTATTGATGCACCTGGCGCCAAAGCTCTGGCCGTCCCCCATGGAAACATTGAAATGAAAAAAGTTTCATTCAATTATCATGAAACTAGGTCAATACTCTCACGTTTCAATTTGACTATTTCTGCAAAAGAAAAAGTGGCGCTGGTCGGGCCAAGCGGCGCGGGGAAATCTACGATTGTGAAACTACTTCTACGCGCACACGACACTACCGCTGGCGAGATTTTGATTGACAATCAACCATTGCATCTTGTGACCCAAGACAGTCTGCGGGGGGCGGTTAGTTACGTGCCCCAGGACCCGATTCTTTTTCATCGAACGCTTCTGGAAAATATCCGCTATGGTAAGCCCGGAGCGAGTGATGAAGAAGTGTTTGCTGCAGCCAAACTGGCTCATTGTGATGAATTTATCAATGAGTTCCACAATGGGTATGAGACGTATGTCGGAGAGCGCGGAGTCAAGCTCTCAGGTGGAGAGCGGCAGCGCGTGGCCATCGCCCGAGCGATACTACGTAATGCTCCGATTTTGATACTCGATGAGGCCACTTCAAGTCTTGATTCTGAATCCGAGCGTCTTATTCAAGATGCGTTGAGTGTACTCATGAAGGACAAAACTGTAATCGTGATTGCTCACCGTCTTTCTACGATTATGAAAATGGATCGAATCATTGTTATCGATTCCGGAAAGATTGTTGAGGAGGGCACGCACCAGACACTGCTTGAAAAGCCTGACGGTCTCTATCGTCGTTTGTGGCAAATTCAGGCTGGCGGGTTTTTGACAAATATGATATGATCGAGGAAATTAAGGATTATGTTCAAACCTTTTGAGCAAACCCTCACCTTCGACGACGTTCTCCTCGTCCCTCAAGCCTCTAAAATTCTTCCTAAGGATGCAATTCTTAAAACTCAATTGACAAAGGACATTACTTTGAATTTGCCGTTTTTAAGCTCGCCCATGGATACTGTGACCGAGCACAAGATGGCAATCGCGCTGGCACTCTCTGGCGGCCTGGGCGTAATTCATAAAAATCTTTCAATCGATGAACAGGTAGAAGAAGTAAAGAAAGTGAAGCGATTTGAAAATGGGTTTATCGAAGACCCAATGACTGTCGGACCGGACGATCCGATTGTGAATGTAGTGAAAATTCGTGAAGCTCATGGGTACAAGAAAGTCCCGGTGGTGGATTCTCAAGGCAGACTATTGGGGCTGATTTCGGACGTTGATTACTTCATGCCAGACCATAAGGATGTTCCGGTAAGAGAGCGTATGATCCCGAAGAAAGATTTGGTCCTTGGTCGCGCTGGCATCAGCCTCGTTGAGGCGAATAAAATGATTCATGATCATCGGTTACGGGTTCTCTGCGTCGTTGATGCCAAAAATAAACTTACAAGCATCGTCACACGCAAAGATATTGAAAAAAATATTGAATACGAACAGGCCGTTAAAAATGAACTGAAACAATTACGGGTCGGTGCGGCGATTGGGGTAGGAAATGCTGGGATTGAGCGCGCTGAAGCACTTATAGGTGCCGGCGTTGACGTCTTGGTAGTTGACACAGCGCACGGACATTCGAAAGGTGTGATTTCAGCGGTTCAAGAAATCAAGAAAGCAAAAAAGCAAGTTCAGGTGATCGCTGGAAATATTGCTACCGCCGAAGCCGCAGCAGCCCTCATTGCGGCTGGTGTTGATGCGGTAAAAGTGGGGATTGGACCGGGAAGTATCTGTACAACTCGTATAGTTTCTGGGATTGGTGTGCCACAACTGTCGGCAATTTTGGAAGTGGTAAAAGGCGTAAATAAACAAAAGCGTAAAGTACAGATTATCGCCGATGGCGGCATCACTTCCTCGGGTGATATTGTAAAAGCCCTGGCCGCTGGCGCCTCAGCGGTCATGATGGGGAATATGTTTGCTGGCTCAGATGAGACGCCCGGACGGGTAGAATTTTTGAATGGCCGGATGTTCAAGGTCTACCGCGGCATGGGAAGCCTAGAGGCTATGGAGCAGGGGAGTAAAGACCGCTATGGCCAGGCTCATGTGGACGAGAAGAAGAAATTTGTCCCAGAAGGGGTTTCTGGTCGGGTGGCGTATAAAGGACCAGTACAGCGGATTTTGTATCAGCTCGCCGGTGGACTCAAAAGCGGTATGGGATACTGCGGCGCTTTGACAATTCCAGAGTTGCAAAAGAAAGCGCGGTTTGTTCGGATTACCAATGCGAGCCTCAAAGAGAGTCATCCGCATGATTTGGATCAAATGGAAAGTGCGCCGAACTATAGTGTGGAAGGGTAAAGCGGCTAGTGTTTAGCGATTGGTTAGGTGAGGTATTTTTAAATTCAGTGTATGGCTCAACATATTGGATGTCGACTTGAAGATAAAAATGGTAAGCTGATTAAAGATTCTGAATTAAATTTTGCATTAATAAAGAAAATTTTATGGGATGTTGATGCAAAAAAGAGATATAAATGGTTACATGCAATAGATGAATATGGAGACACAGTTTTCAACTCCCTCCAGATTCCAATTGTAGTTGCAGAGCTAGAAAAATTAAAAAATGAAGTGAGCCAAGATACGCAAAACTTAATTTATCAATTCATTGAATTTTTAAAAACAATTAGCGTACATGAATACATTAAGTTTAATGGCGACTAAAAATTTCAAATCTCTAATATAGCCTGCATATTTGGTCCCATTGAAAGTAAAAATGATTAACAATGTTCCCGCTAGTGCTTAAAACACCTCACACCCGTAAACACCATCGCAATGCCATGTTCATCGCACGCGGCAATGACTTCTTCATCTTTGACTGATCCACCGGGTTGGATAATGGCGGTGATCCCTTTATTGGCGATGTGATCAATGCTGTCGCGGAAGGGGAAGAAGGCATCGGAAGCAAGGATTGAGCCCTGGAGTTTAACTCCAGCTTTTTTTATTGCGATATCTACCGCATCCACGCGTGAAACTTGCCCCACCCCCACGCCAACTGTTGTGTTATCTCTCGCAATCAGAATCGCGTTTGATTTCATGTGTTTGAGTACTTTCCAGGCAAATAGCATATCTTTGATTTCGGCTTGAGACGATTGTTTTTTGGTGACTGTTTTCAATTCATGCGTCTCAATCCTTTTCGTATCCGCATCTTGCACCAACAGACCGCCGTCGACAAATCTATATTCCGTATGCGGTTCATGTGGGGTCACTGAGCTAATTTCCAACAGGCGGAGATTTTTCTTTTGGGCGAATACGGTCAGAGCGTCAGATTCAAATGTGGTGGCAATTACAATTTCAACAAAGAATTTATTGATTGCTTCAGCAATATCTTTGGTACACGGGCGGTTCAAAGCAATAATGCCGCCAAAGGCAGACAAGGGGTCAGCCTGGTACGCTCGCTCAAACACTTCAGGTAGATTGTCCCCGACAGCCACACCACATGGATTGGCGTGTTTAACAATCACGCAGGCCGGGTCAGTAAATTCCTTAAGTAGTGACAAGGCGCCATCGGCATCGTTGATGTTGTTGTAGGACAATTGTTTGCCTTGCAAAATTTTTGCATTCAGAATGTTGCTTCCTTTGTTGTTTGGTTCTGTATACACAGCGGCTAGTTGATGTGGGTTTTCGCCGTAGCGAAGGTCGAAAAGTTTTGTGTAGGTGAGATTAAGCACCTCTGTCAGCCCAGATCTCTCGACTTCGCTTCGCTTCGCTCGAGATGACAAATCTGTAAAATAATTATGAATAATTGCATCATACTGTGCCGTATGCCCAAATGCCTTGATCGCCAAACGTTTTCGAGTTTCGTATGATAGTCCACCCTGCTTTAATTCATCCAAAAGAGCGGCATAATCCGACGGGTCAACAACGACTCCCACCCACCCCACATTTTTCGCCGCGCTTCGGATCATGGTCGGTCCGCCAATGTCAATATTCTCAATCGCTTCGTCTTCGGTGGCGCCTGGTTTTTGGATTGTTTCGGAGAAGGGGTACAGATTACAAATAACTAAATCAATCCATTGAATACCATGAGTTTCCGCTACCTCTTTGTGAGTATCACGAAGACCTAAGATCCCCCCATGGACTTTGGGGTGGAGCGTCTTTACTCGTCCGTCCATCATTTCGGGGAATCCGGTGTAATCAGAAATATCTCGAGCAGGAATTCCTGCTTCAAGTAAAGCCTTTTTTGTTCCTCCCGTGGAAATAATTTCTACTCCAAGCCCGTGTAATCCTTTGGCAAACTCCACAATGCCGGTTTTGTTGGAGACGGAAATGAGTGCGCGTTTGATGAGTGTAGTTGTTTGGTTCATATTTTTTCAATAATGCAGGTATCACCGATTTTAATTTTATGAATAAAAGAAAAATTTTCCATGTTTATGGCAACTTCAACTCGACCATAATCATCTTTGAGAATAAGTGGCGCGTTCTCCTTGGCTTCTCCAAAGGTTGTCACAAACGGTACGTCTAGTTTTTGGCCATTGCCAAAACTCAATCGTACCACATTATTCCTCTCAACTGAAAATTTATCCCATTGAGTATTTAAAATGTTCAAATGCAAAGAGCCGTATTTATTGATGTGGATGACTTGAGCAACAATTTTGTTCTCTTCAATAGTCGCCTCGGAATAGGGTGCACGGACAAGAGATGTCGGATCAATGGTTGGCCCAAATTTTTTTATTTCGACGCCTTTGGACAAATGGGCTGCTGCTGGCGAAAAAATGTCTCGTCCGTGGAAAATAGGCGAAACTGGGTGGCGCATGAATTTCTGGTTGGTTATTTTGACTACCATTTTTATTCCGCCAAGAAGGTTGGTGGCCGGAAGAAGAACGCCGTTGTCAGGACCGACCAAATAATCTCCACGTTTCGTTTGGATAATGAGCGCCAGGCGTTTTGTGCCGACGCCTGGGTCAACGACGCAGACGTGTATGCCAATCGGCAAATTGATCACTGTTTCCATGGTTCTGGCGCCGGAGCGAATGTCGAAATCAGGCAATCCGTGCATGAGATGGATCACTCGCGCTTTTGGGTTAATGCCAGCGATTACTCCTTCCATAATACCGACTCCCTGGCTTTGGACACCAAAGTCGCTGGTGAGGCTAATGATTGAAAGTTTATTTTTCATATACAAAGTTGTTACATGTTACGTGCTTCATGTTACATGAAATTTCTGTACCGCCTCAACTAACGCTTCACCCTCTAATTTTTGAACCTTAGCCTTAAGCGTTTCTACAGTCTCACCCGGATCAACCGTACACTTTTTTTGCACAATAATTTCACCGGTATCAGCTCCTTCGTCGACAAAATGAACCGTACAGCCGGTTTCTTTTACTCCGGCATCAAGAACGGCTTGATGCACATTTTTGTCCATACCGCCGGCAAAAGCAGGAAGAAGCGACGGGTGGACGTTCATGACTTTGCCGCGCCATTTGTCGACAAAGGATTTGGAAATAAATCTCATGTAGCCAATAAGGAGCACGAGATCAATTTTCTTTTTATCAAGCATTTCCATCACCTCAAAGTCAAACTGTTCTCGTGTTTTGCCTGCTGAATCAATGAAAATGGTATCTAAACCATGATTTTTTGCCCGCTCCAAAATATAAGCGTCTGGTTTGTTACTGATAACAACTTCAACAGATGCTTCAAGATCACCATTTTTAATCGCATCGATGATGGCCTGCATATCTGTGCCGCGGGTAGAGCCTAGCACAGCAATTTTTAGCTTAGGATTTTGGATTTGATTTGTCATCTGGATTTAGGATTTAGGATTTTTCAATTGTCTTATCATCTCCACTCTCTTTTTAACAAGCTCTGCGGTGCCAATATCTTCCCGATGAAACAGCGGTCCTTGTACTCGCTGAATTTCGTCTTCTGCTATTTTTTCCGCTTCGGCAATGGTATCGGCAATACCAACGACCGCCACTGTGCGTGATCCGGTCTCGTACAGTCCATTTTCTCGCTCATCAACCGCGGCAAAATATAATTGTTCCTTATTTTGCACATTTGCCACATCAATTTTTTGATTTTTTATTGGAGCATCCGGATATCCTTCCGGCACAGCGTATTTACATACTGTAGCTTTGTGAACAAAACTAGCATGGTCCTCCGTGAGATTACCGCTCATAATTGCCTGGCAAAGTTCCACAAAATCTGATTCCAAAATTGCGATAACATTCATACATTCCGGATCACCAAAGCGAGCGTTATACTCAATAAGTTTCACCCCATCTTTTGTGGCCATAAAGCCGCCATAAAGAATACCCTTATAGCCTTCGCTAAATTTATCCCTCAGAGCCGCAATGGTTGCTTGGTTTATCGCTTGTGCCGTTTGGGTATCGTCGTCGGTAAGGAAGGGGAGTGAATGGTTACTATCCGAATAACTTCCCATCCCGCCGGTATTTGGACCAGTATCACCCACGAAAGCTCGTTTATGATCTTGCACGACGGGCATGTGGGCTAAGTGTGTGCCATCAGAAAAACTCATGAGGGAAAATTCCTGACCGATAAGTTTTTCTTCGATAAGAAACGTTTTATCCTGCTGTATTAACTCTTCGCACCACTCGAGCCCTTCTTCAATGGTAGCCAGGTGGTCGCCTGATACCTTTACGCCTTTTCCGCCCATGAGGCTGTCGCACTTCACCACATAATTTCCGTCCAAAGATTCAATAAAATTTTCTACTCCCACCATAGAAGTAAAAAATTTATACTTTGGGCAAGCCTGTATATTGTATTCAGTCAAAAGATCGCGTGTGAACGATTTACTCGTCTCAAGTTGCGCCAATTTTTTGGTTGGTCCAATACTGGCGATACCAATGTTTTGTAGAGCATCAGCTACTCCAGCTTCGAGGGGATTCTCCGGCCCGACGATACACCAATCAATTTTTTTTTCTTGAGCTAATGAAACAATAACTGAAACATCAGTTACTCTATCTACTGTATATTTAGCGCAGAGTTCCTTAATGCCAGGATTAATGTTCGAGCCAAAACAAAAAAGATTGGTCTTATTTTTTGATCGCTTAATCGCTCTGGCAATGGCGTGTTCACGAGCGCCAGATCCGATAAGAAGGATATTCATAACATTCTCCAGCTTCAATTTAACAGGCATGAGCAACAGTACCTTTTTCTTCTTCCAACATTCCCATCCTTTTTTCATCAATATCTCCCGTCACATACCAGCCATCAAGATACGGCATAGACGGACGGTCAATGTTATGTTCACCGCGGCGGGTAACGGCTTCGACCAGGTCAGGAATGTTTTGGTACAAAAGGATATCGGCACCGATAAATTCACGAATTTCATCTTCAGTTTTGTGCGCGGCGATAAGTTCGGCTCGGGTCGGGAGATCGATTCCGTAAAAATCCGGGAATTTGACCGGCGTACACGCCGAGGCGAAGTAAACTTTTTTGGCGCCAGCGTTGCGGACCAACTTTACCACTTCCTGGCTGGTATTGCCCCGCACAATAGAATCGTCTACAAGTAGGACATCTTTACCGCGAATCTCTGTTTCTTGTGGCGATAATTTCTGTAAAATTGATTTTTTTCGTTTCGCTTGTCCGGGCATAATAAAGGTACGGCCAATGAAAGGATTCTTGTACAAACCTTCGGAATAGCGCACGCCAAGTTCGTGGGCCATCGAGAGTGCGGCAGTATTTGAAGAAAAGGGGATCGGGATAACAATATCCGGAATAATATCTGGGTATTTTTCTTTCCAACGCTTTGCCAGATTTTGTCCCATGCGCAGTCGTGCTCGGTACACACTGACTTGGTTAATCATCGAGTCTGGCCGAGCCAAGTAGACATATTCAAAAATACACGGGGTAAAAAGTTCTTTCCTGATGACTCGACTCTGCATCTCACCCTTGGTATTAATAAAAATTATTTCACCGGGCTGTACATTGCCTTCATATTTAAAGCCAAGCGGGTAATACATGGTATTTTCCGAAGAAAAAATATAATCGACTGTTCCATCACTATTGCGCCGGGTGCCGCAGACAAATGGACGAATACCGTGTGGATCACGAAACGCAATCATCCCTTTGCCTGCAATAATACCAAGAACGGAATACGCTCCCCGGGTGCGTTCAAAGACCGATTCAACCGCGGTGCAAATGTTTTCAAAAAAATCATTGGATTCCGATAACTCAGTTAACTTAGCCGCAAAGACATGCATGATCACTTCGAGATCAGAGGAAGAATTGCAGTGACGTCGATCTTTTACCATCAGTTCCTCTTTAAGTTCTTTGTAGTTCGTAAGATCCCCATTGTGGATCATGGCAATGCCATAGGGTGAAGAAATCGTAAAAGGTTGTGCGTTTTCGGCGCCGTGTTTGGAGCCAGCTGTTGGATAGCGAGTATGGCCTAGGCCCCAGTTGCCATCCAAAAGCTCCATGTTATATTGGTCAAACACATCACGAACCAGTCCAGCTCCTTTTTTCAGGTGGAATCCGCCATTGTACGTCAAAATACCGGCCGCGTCTTGGCCGCGGTGCTGGAGGTGAATCAAGCCGTCGTAGATTTCGGTCGCAACGGGTTTGTGACTAAATATTCCGATTATTCCGCACATACGATTGAAAGTTTTCAGTTTTCAAGTTTTTTATTTCCCCTCCCCTCGTAGGGGAGGGTTAGGGTAGGGTCTCGACGAGGGAAGAATCCTAATTCGTTTATTGAATTGACCGCTTTGGTGACTTCAAGAAAAGTTAGTAATCAATTAAATAGGAGAATTTTATTTTAAAATTGAAAATTTATTTTACGAGTTTACTTGCTAATCCTATATACGTCTGTGGTGTCAGCTTTAACAACTTCTTTTTTTCTTCTTCTGGAATATCAAGTCCTTTAATAAACTTTCGTATATCCTCTTTCGTTACCTTTTCTCCTCGCGTCAATTCCTTCAACTTCTCATACGGTTTTTCATGTCCAACTTTGCGTAAGATGGTTTGGATCGCTTCGGCCAGGACTTCCCAATGATCTTCAAGTTCCTCATTTAACTTTTCTTTGTTTATAGTAAGTCGCGACATGCCGGTCAAGATACTTTTGTACGCCAAAAGTGAGTGACCGAGCGGCACACCGAGATTGCGAAGCACAGTGCTGTCTGTTAGATCTCTTTGCATGCGAGACATTGGTAATTTTTCCGCCAAATGAGAAAAAATTGCGTTGGCAAGTCCCAAATTTCCCTCGGCGTTTTCAAACTGAATCGGGTTGATTTTATGTGGCATCGTAGAAGATCCTACTTCCCCGTCTTTTTTTATTTGGCCGAGAACGCCTCGGGAAATGTAGAGCCACACATCGCGTGTGAAATCCAGAAGAATTGTATTAGTATGTTGGATGAGACGAAAATTTTCGGCCAAAGAATCATGCGGTTCAATTTGTGTTGTCAATGGATTAAAGATGAGTCCAAGTGATTCTACAAATTTTTGACTTAATTTCGGCCAGTTAACGTTTGGATAGGCTATCACCATGGCGCTGTATGTGCCTGTAGCACCATTTAGTTTGCCAAGCAATTGGTGATTTTTGAATCGCTCTATTTTTCTTTCTAACCGCGCTGCAAAGACAGCAAATTCTTTACCGATAGTTGTTGGTGTTGCCGGTTGGCCATGGGTCAAAGCCAGCATGGGTTGACCTCTGTACTGTTTCGCGAAAGAAAGAAGAGTTTTGTGAAGTGTCCCGAGTTCTGGAAGAATAATCTTTTGCAGACTATCACGCCACATAAGTGAGTAAGCGAGGTTGTTGGTATCTTCACTGGTTAAAGCAAAATGAACAAACTCAGCCGATTGCTGATAGCCGATAGCTGAAAGCTTTTTTTTCATCAAGTATTCAATCGCCTTGACATCGTGATTCGTCACTGCCTCAATTTTTTTTACTGCCTCTGCGTCTTTTTCGGAAAATTGTTCGTAAAACGAACGAAGCTGTTTTTTGATTTTTGGCGATGGTGGTTTTAATTCCTTTACCCCTGGTGCTTCGCCAAGCGCAATAAAATATTCCACCTCGACCATCATGCGATATTTCATGAGTGCCATTTCGGAGAAATAGGGCGAGAGTTCTTTTACTTTGTCGTGGTAGCGGCCATCAATAGGGGAAATCGATTCGAGGGGGTTCATATTTAGGAAACAAGTCCCATTATTCTTTTCACCGACAATGCCACATTCGCAGGTTCTAAAATGGTCATTACTGGCACATTGGTTGGCATTTGGATCGTGGAGTGGATATTGACCAGCAGATCAGTTTTGTCAGTAAATGGGGGACAGGCAATGGTGACTTTGTCCGAGTTGCCAGCTACAAATCCGGAGAGTGCGTTGGATCGCCCAGCCATCGTAATATAAATAACTTTTTCGTCTTTATACTTATCCAAAATCGCCAATGCTTCTCGAGCTTGTTTATGGGCGGAGGCGACATACTGTTCGTGTTCGATACCGAATGCATCGAGTGCGTCAGTAATTTTTTTGGCGTGCTCTTCGTCTTTGGTTGAGCCTAAGATGAGGATCATTTTCATACCTGTTTTATTTAATTTTTTTATAACCTCTGGCTAATAAAAATTTTTTATATTCTTCATCGGTTGACTGTACTTCCTGCTCATGAATAATTCCCAGAAAACGAGCGAAGTCTGAAGGTGAAGTAAATTTTTGCCGCGATGTTGTCAAGGGGCCATTTGTTATGAAGACCAAATCAATGTCCCCACCGTCGTAGGTCGTTTTCTTGAGGCTACTGCCTATAAGATACACTTCAAGCGGTTCACCAGCCTCTGCAATGTAGGCAGCCAAATACGCTTCAATAACGTCGTCAATTTTTTTTTCCGAGCCACATTTTTTCCTGTTCACTCATTTTACCCTCTGGTGCTTCTTTCATATTATTGAAGTGCCGCCTTGGAGTAGGTTTTTTTTAATTCTTTTCTCAATTGGAAGCTCTTCATCCGGAAATAAAAATTTTTCTCCCGTAATCATCTCGTACAACTGGATATACCGTCGTGACAACTCAATAACCAATTCTTCCGGCGCTGGCGGTAGCTCCTTGTCATTATATGGATCACAGTGGTCTTTGAACCACAGCCGTAAAAATTCTTTATCAATATTTTCCGGCTCTTGATCGGCCGCGAAACGTTCAGTATAACTTTTGGCAATCCAGTAGCGACTGGAATCTGGTGTGTGCATCTCGTCGACAATTGTGATGACACCATTGGCATCTTTACCAAACTCGTA
The DNA here is from genome assembly GCA_038065155.1 of Patescibacteria group bacterium. Classification (GTDB taxonomy): domain Bacteria; phylum Patescibacteriota; class Patescibacteriia; order Magasanikbacterales; family UBA922; genus JAHFIC01. The sequence goes on along the minus strand of JBBTRO010000161.1, from coordinate 20,489 downwards.
TTTCGTATCCACGAGAATAAGACCGTTTCTAGCCGCAACCTCTTGGCCAAAAGTGAAAAGTTCTAGTGCCTTTTTACTCACATAATCCCACTCTGCTTGGGTCATAAGTCCCTCCTTTACAATCTCGGCTGGGCTAATGAGACGGTCATGTTTGTCATCTTTCGTCGTTGGTGTCACAAGAGGCGCTGCAAATTTTTGATTTTTTTTGAGTCCTTCTGGCAAAAGATTGCCGCAGTAATCACGCATGCCATTTTGGTAATTCACCCAGGCTGATGTACTTGTAGTACCGGTGATGTAACCACGTACGACAAATTCAACTGGAAACACAGTGCATTTTTTGCCAATGGTGACATTTGGATCGGGGACGGAAAGGACATGATTTGGTACAATGTGTTTCGTTTTCTCGAACCACCAGGCGCTCGTCTGATTCAAAACTTGACCTTTGAACGGGATGGCGGCGAGGACGCGATCAAAAGCGCTCTGGCGATCTGTGGTAATTAAAATAAGTTTATCAGGTAGTTCATAGGTATCCCTGACTTTTCCGACTCGCTTTTTGCCGACTTCGAAGTTGGTTTCCGTAAGGCAATTGTGTAATTGTTTTCTGATTTGATCAGTATAATCCATAGGTAAAACACGATTGTGAGTACGGATTAAACAAAATATGGGTATCGAGAATCCGCTGTACTGTGGCCTCAATGGTATCACGGGGGGCAGAGATTTTCCAGAGGGTGCCGTGCCTCAGATCAGTGATGTCACTAAGGCCAAAGCGATCGTGAAGGGCTTGTTCTTTTTGTTGGCCGATGAAGTCGTCTTTATAGCGAATAAGGAGAGTATTTTCTCTGCCATCCCTCGTTGAGACCCTACCCTGACCCTCCCCTACGAGGGGAGGAAAATTGATTATATTTTCCTTCCGTGGGTTAAATAACTCTTGAGAAGCGATAATGCGTTCTTCAAGTTGTTGGAGATTTGTATTTGGCTGGGCTGTGATTTCCCAGTGGGTCATACGCTTAATTTCACAATCAATTCCTAATTGTTTTAGGGTATTTCGGACAGTGATAGCTTCGTTGTCGGTGATGTTGAGGGTGGTGGTGAGTTGAAAGGAGTGGTGGGTGGGGGAGTAGGGAGTGAGTTCAAGAATGGATGATGTAAATACAAATGGAGTCGGATCGACACTCGTTGAGACCTCACCCTGCCCTCTCCTACGAGTAGAGGGATTATTTATATTTATTTTTTTTTCATTTTGGATGTATTCCCGCATCGATGTAAAAATCGGCTGGCCGGCATCGGTGCGCTCGGGATGGGGCATCATGGCCGTAACATTGCCTTGAACATTGGTAACAGCGGCCAGATTATAGACTGCACCGTTGGGATTGATTGGAAATTCTTCAGAAATACTTCCGTTTGCGTCGCAGTATCTAAACAAGGTTAAATTTTTGGCTTTCATTTCTTCAAGCAATGCACCAGGAATGATAAATCTACCCTCGCCATGGGCCACCGGCACTTTGATATATTCTCCTGGCTTCATATGCAGGCTAAAGGCTGACGATTCGCTCGGAACTGCTAGCTGAATATGTACCCAGGCGTTGTAGAAGCCAGTGCCAAGCACTTTACCGTTTTGGATACGCTTATTTACTGCCAGAGCCATACCCACAGCATTGTCTGCAAGCCCAGGCACCATGCCAGTTTCGACCAAAATTTGCGCGCCATTGCAAATCCCCAGGACCGGCTTACCTTTTTCCGCTTCGGCTCGGATAAACGGCATCAGCGGATCAAGCGCGGCAATAATCCCAGCTCGTGAACGATCTTCGTAAGAAAATCCGCCGACAATAAAATAACCATCAAACTGTTTGAGGTCTTCGGGATTCCGATTCCATAAAAATTCCTCGGCTTCCATGCCAGCTTGCTCTATCGCTCGGATAGATTCGGATTCACAGTTACTGCCGGGAAATTGGATGATGGCGATTTTAGTCATAACGTAATTGGCCAGTAGTTTCTACAACGCCATTGCCATCTACAATACCTCCAATCTCATAGCAATTGACGCCTTTTTTCTGGATAAACATTATTATTTCCCCAACTGCTTCTTTTTTTACTACCATGGTTAGACCGACGCTCATGTTGAATGTTCGGAGCAATTCAGCATCCTCAAGTTTGGCATAGCTTTTCAAAAATTTGAAGATCGGTAAAATTTGATAAAGACTTAAATCCACCTTTGCGTTCATGTTTTTTGGCAAAATACGGTTCAAATTTTCTTTGATGCCGCCGCCAGTGATATGAGCCAGGCCAGTGATTTTTTTTGTGGGAAAAAGATCTTTAATGGCATTATAGTAACAGCGGTGAGGTTCCAGAACGGCTTCAATGAATTTTGTGTCGCCGATTTTTTCATTTACTAGGCTGGGATTTTCTTGAATGAGTTTTCTAATGAGCGTATAGCCATTGGTATGGAGCCCGCTGGATTCCAAAGCCAAAATTTTGTCACCCACCATAATTTGACTGCCGTCGATGACAGACTCTTTTTCAACGATGCCAACGATGCTGGATGTCAAAATATAGGTATCTTCCACAAGGACACCAGGCTGTTCGGATGTCTCGCCGCCGGTCAGGCTGCAGCCCTGCGCCTGGCAGGCTCTCGACATTGCTTTCACCATGCGCAAAACGACCTCCTTTTTAAGCTTGCCGCAAATAATTGCATCCTGAACCGTCAGTGGTTTTGCCCCCATCACAATACAATCATTCACCAAATGATTAATCATGTCAAAACAAATGCTTTCGATTCTGTCATATTGAATCGCCAGCAATTGTTTACTGCCGGGCTCTTCGGTTTTTAGGACCAGGAGCGGGTGTTTGTATTCCGGAAATTTAATATCGTAAAGCGAAGCAAAGGCGCCGAGTTTGTTGAGTACGCGCTTGTCATCACTTTTCAAATCATCAGCCATTTGTTTTTTGGTTTCGTTGGCGTTATCAATGTCCACGCCGGCGGTTTTGTAGTTTATGGGCATAGTACTTGACAATAAGTGAAGTAATTGACGAATATTTTTTTTAGTGATTTACTCTGTTGCGGAGGTGACAGTGAAAAGGGTACTCATTTCTTTGTGGACAACTCATAAACACGGGGATAGGGAGCTCTTCCAGCTCAGTGTCCGAGCCGACCGTGGATTTTCTCTTGACTACCATGTTGACCAGGATATAAAGATTCTGGTTCTACTCGATGTGATCAGGCGTCTTCTCGCCATCTGTGGCGGACAGATTCCCGAATCCTGTCAGTTGCCGATGTCTGGAGTCATAAATGTGGGTAACATGATGTTTTTCTCGCCTGCGGACCGTACCATCCTGTCGGTTCATTTCAGTGGGGAGGACACTTCCACCCATCCGGCGCGTATCACAGAGGAGGGGATGAAATTGATCAAAACTGCGCTCGAGTGGCTCGGTGCCGTTCTCGAGGAGGTGGTGAAATGAGCAAGAAGGTCATGCACTCGGCGACCGTTCGGATGGAATCTAGTGGCCAGGATCTTTGCTTCACGGTCGATTCTGCCTACAACCTGTCTTTGGACGGTACTGCGGCTCGTGATCAGAGGATGGTAGATGCTCTGTTCATGCACTGCATGAAATCACTCTGCGATCTCGCGGAAAGACGAGGTGTAACAGTTTCCATCCAAATCCGCCAACCGGAGCACTCCTGCCGCAAAATCAGCGCCTGTATTCGGGGAAGCGGTGTACAGGAGCTTTTTATTCAGCTCCAGAACGGTGAGCTGGAAATAGACCAGAAGCCTTCTCGTTTTGACGATACGCAGATTACCGACGCTGTCATGGAGTTGGTTCAAGCGTTTGCGACTTTTCTCGCGAACGCGACGGGCCTCGTACTCCTCATCAGCTATATTCGAAAGGGGCATCCCTAATTTTATCGTCGTGCTTACAAGAAAGGAGGTGTCCACGGCGATCTAGCTCCACTTTTCCTCCGAAAAATGAAGCTGGATGCTGTGGACAAAACAATCTAATTTTTCTGCAGAGGACTGCTTGTAAAAGAGCGGTCTTTTGTTTTTCTTGTAAACTACAATTTCTCTCTCAGTCCATTTTTCCATTTCTTTTTTGCCTCAAGCAAGTCAGCGTCAATCACATTATTCATTTTCAATTTTTTGTCTGCAATGGTTTTCCCAATCTCAATTAGTGGGACTTGATTTTCGGTAAATAAATTTTTGATCTTCATAGCCATATCTAACGCTACCTCAATCACAAATCCGCCAGTTTCACCAAATAACTTTTTATCATTCTGCAGATCACCAGGAATATCCCCATCAGCACCAATTTCATTCCCAAAACTCATTTCTGCTAGTGTAGTCGCAATGCCACCATCGGAAATATCGTGAGCGGATAGAATTAAGCCCTGTTGGATTGCATTCGTTAGCGCAGTCATCTGTTTTTCGACTTCTTTAAAATCAGGCTTTGGCACGTTTGCTCCTAGTTGGTTGAATAATTGATAATACACACTGCCGCCGCATTCGTCTTTTCTCTCACCAATAAGAAATAACAAAGAACCAACCTGCTTGAAATGCATAGTAATTGCTCGCTTGGCATCAGACATCGTGCCCAAACAGGCAATCACTGGTGAAGGCGCGATTGCCTTGCCTTTGGTCTCATTGTAGAGCGATACATTGCCAGAAATAATTGGTACATTAAGAGCTTTGCCGGCTTCGGCAACACCCCGTGTGCCTTCCACAAATTCCCACATTTGTTCTGGCTTTTCTGGGTTACTAAAGTTGAGGCAATCGGTGAGAGCAACTGGGGCGGCTCCCACGGCCGCGACATTGCGAATTGATTCTACCACGGCATTCACCGCGCCCCAATACGGATCAATCTGGCAATAGCGCGGATTGTGGTCAACTGACAACGCAATTCCAACCGACTGTATCTCAATTGGATATTTGGCATCGTGAAACGGCCGCAGCACGCCAGCATCAGCTTCACCTGGTTCAATTACTGTAATCCCTTGCACTTGTTTGTCGTAATTTTCGTAGATCGGTTCGCGGGAGGCAACATTTTCGTGGGAAAGGATTTTAAGAAATGTTTCATTGAATTGATCACCCCTTGCCCCTCCTTCAGAAGGAGGGGACAACGTTGGTTCTTGGAATGAACGTTCCGGCTTCCGATATGGCCGATCGTACACAAGACCCTGAGTAACATCGCTGGCTTTGGCATGAATAATTTCCTGCCCGCGGCTTTTCACAATATATTGACTGTCTTGTCGAATTTCACCAATCACTGCGGCGCATGCGCCTTCGGCAATATCAGGAAGTCGGAAAGTTTGGTTGTAATGATTGAGAATTAGAGCCGAAAGTTCTTTTGGCACGACCCACATATACCGCTCTTGTGTCTCGGAGCACAGAATTACCGCTGGGTGAAGACCCTTTATACTCGTTGGTATCAAATCCACGTTCACCTCTGCGCCATAACCACCGGCGTCAGCTAACTCTACTGATGCGCAGGCAATGCCGCCAGCGCCTAAATCCTTGAATCCGACACGATCAATGAGATTTTTTTCTTTGAGAATTTCAAAAAGAGTGTAGTGGGCCTTTAAAAGATGGCGTTTCAAGAATGCATTAGGCTCCTGGACTGCACCTTTGTTTTGTTCTTGTTTACTTTCGTCAAGTTCGAGCGAAGCAAAACTAGCGCCGCCAAAACCGCTGTTATCGGTCGGTTTGCCAACTAAAACCAAATCATACCCGATGGCATTTTTGGGCGCACGTGAATGAATCACTTCATTTTCAAGTACGACGCCGAGAGAGACGACATTGACTAAACAATTTTCATTGTAAGATTCATCGTAATATGTGTCCCCGGCAATAACTGGTACACCAATTGGGTTGCCGTATCCAGCAATGCCAGCGACGACGCCTTCGTGAATCCATTTTGTTTTATTACTTTTAATGTCGCCAAATCGCAGGGGATCGGCATTGGCGATCACCTTGGCGCCCATACACGAGACATCGCGCACATTGCCGCCAATTCCAGTCGCCGCCCCCTCATAAGGGACAACTTGCGATGGGTGATTGTGCGATTCGTGACTCATCACAATGCCGTAGCGGTGGCCCGCATTATCTTTTGCCACGGCCACAATGCCAGCATCTTCGCCTGGACCCAAAATGACGTCTTGGCTAGTGGTTAGGAACTGCTTTAAGTGCTTTCTACTGCTTTTATAGGAACTGTGTTCTGATCCCTGGATCGACCACAAAATACACTCCGTGAGGGTTGGCGGGCGATGGAGAATTTCATTTTGAATTTTTAACGCTTCCTCCACCGTGAGAGCGAGATTATTCTTTTTCAAAATCTCCTCTGCTTCGCTCCAGGTAAGGTGAGAAAAATCGATTGTCTCTAAAGCGGATGGCATAGTTTGCCAATTTCAATTTCTGATGATCGTTTGTTCTCGTTTTGGCCCCAGAGAAATAATTGAAACTCTGCATTCAACTTCTTTCTCAATAAATTCAATATAATTTTTCACCGAAGAGGGGAGGGTATCATAGGTTGAGCCAAGGTTGTCCCACCCTGGGAAAATTTTATACATTGGTTTAGCTTTACGGATCTTGCTTAGACTAGCTGGCATTTCGGTTACTTGAACGCCATCAATGTCATAGGCAGTACAGACTTTAATTTCCGGAAAACCAGTTAGAATATCGAGCTTCGTGAGCGCGATATCGGTGAGTCCAGACACACGTACTGCTTGTCTCACCTGAACCAAATCAAGCCAACCCACGCGACGCGGTCGACCGGTTGTTGTACCATACTCATTTCCTTTGTCGCGTAGGACATTAGCCTCATTTTCAGGGAGTTCTGTAATAAACGGACTAATGCCGACACGACTCACGTAGGCTTTTACGAGTCCCACTACTCGAACGGGAGTGTTCAAAATTCCTACTCCTGAACCCACGGCTGCGTACGGCGCAACATTGTTGGTACTGGTCGTGTGCGGGTACATGCCGTGGTCGGGGTCAAGCGACATTCCCTGAGCGCCTTCAAAAAGAATTTTTTTGCCGGCTTTAAACGCTTGGTACAATTCCAATTCTGTATCGGTTATATATGACCGCAACTGCTCACCATACGCGACATATTCACTGTATATATCTTCAAACGAGCAGTCGAGTTGGCCGCCGAGAGATTGGACGATACCTTTGTTAAATGTGTAGGCTTTGACCAGCTTTTCTTTGAATAGTTCTTTATCCAAAAGGTCGCCCATGCGAATGCCATGCCGATAGACCTTGTCAGCCGAGACAGGTGCAATCCCGCGGTTGGTACTGCCGGCGCCAAGTTGTCCTTGGTGTCCGGAAAGAGCGCCATCGATCGCAATGTGATAGGGCATAATCACATGCGCTCGTTCACTGATTTTTAGGTTTACTTCAATGCCTTGCGTTTTGAACTCTGCAATTTCCGCCAAAAGCACTTTTGGGTCAACCAAAACGCCATTTCCAATGACAGAAATACATTGCGGATACAAAACACCTGAGGGGATCAGGTGTAGTTTGTATGTTTTATCGCTGACTGCCAGAGTGTGCCCAGCATTGTTTCCGCCCTGAAAGCGCACCACGTAATCTGAATCAGCCGCCAGAAGATCGGTGATTTTTCCTTTTCCTTCATCGCCCCATTGAGCGCCCACCACAACCGTGATTTTTGCCTGCATAAAAATTAGTTCTTAAGTTTGTTCTCGGCGCAAGTGATAGTATTCAATAGAAGTCGTGCCACGGTTATCGGTCCTACTCCTCCAGGCGTCGGTGTTACCCAGCCAGCATTTTGAACAACTTCATCAACATTCACATCGCCGTACATTTTGCCTTCTACAAAATCAACGCCGGTGTCAATGACAATTGCTCCTTTTCGCACCATATCCCCACGCAGAACATCTTTTTTCCCAACACCCGTTACAATAACATCAGCGGCCAAGCATTTTTCCTTGGTATCACGAGTTTTACTGTTGCAAACAGTCACCGACGCGCGCGCGTTTATCATCATGACGGCGAGGGGTTTGCCGACCAGTGGCCCGGCTCCGATAATGGTAACATTTTTCCCGACAAGATCTACCTGAAGATGTTCGAGAATACTCATGACTGCGCCCGGTGTTGGCGGCTCGATCAGGTTACTTTTCATGATCAGTTTTCCCAAGTTCACTTCTGTTAAACAATCAATATCAATCTCGGGTCGAATAGTATTGAGGACTGCATTCGTATCAATCTGCGGCGGCAGTGGAAGTTGCACAATCAGCCCGGACAATTCCGAATCAGATTGGATCTCTTCAATTTTTTCAATAAGTTCAAGCGTGGAAGTGGATTCTTTGATCTCGTGCAGAGCAAAATTCATTCCGGCTTTTTTTGCCGCTTCGCCCTTTTTCCGTACATAGGTTTGCGACGGCTTGTCCTCGCCAACTAAAATAACCGCCAGTTTCGGTGTCGCGCCTGTTTGCTTCAAGGCAGCCACCCGAGCGGCGGTTTCTTGTTCTATCTTCTGGGCAATCGCTTTTCCATCGATGAGTTGGCCCATAGGGTTCAATGCACGATTATTGTAGCATTGACCGTTTTCCTTGTCTACCATATAGTGGGAAATAGAAAGGAGGACAACACCATGGGCGTGTTTGTTGCCGGGGAAGTGTATGATGACGAATCGGAATTGGTTCTCGGCTACATGCCGAGCAAGTGCTACGGCCGCCCAGAGGGCACGGAAATGTTCGAGACCGATATTGATGCCGAGTCGTGCGGGTTCTTCGCAAGGAACTCTATCTGCGAATGTGCCGATACTCAGCATCATCTGCGGGTAATCCTGTACGTGTATTACCCGCTTGCCGGTACGGCCTTCAACTGTCGTCGGACGGTCTGTGAACGTTGCCGGGTACTCGTGAAAAAGAGTGATGATTTGGAGCCAAAACAGATCATCAATGTGATTGAGGATGCAAGCATCGTGGATCTGACACGGGTAATGGACGGTGAGCGCATGCACCTGCGGATGAGAGGCGGCATGGTCGTACCCTATATGCGCTGGGCAGGGGTGACGACCAGTGGCGTGAAGCTGAATCAAGTCAAAGGCAAGATGAACCGGGAAGTGAGTGTGTCGTGGGGAAACATCAAGGAGCTCTGGGCCAAGTATCGCTGAGACACAGTTTGGTAACAATCCTGAAGAGTGGACAGCCAAGCCCGGTTGCCCACTTTTCTATTTTTGGAGATGTGTGGTACTATACTGACCACATAATTTTTCTTTTATGCAATCACTGCAAGAAATTTTTCAACGCACCATTGAACTTAAGAAAAAACAAAAAGATCTTCGCGCCTCGTACAAAGAGGCTTTGAACGGCTCTTTGGAATACCAGGAAATCGTGGAAAAGATGAAAACTTTGAAAGAAAAGAAAAAACAGATTGAAGCGACCACCAAAGAACAATTCGCAGCTGAATTTACCAAACTTGATGACATGGCGATTGATCTCGCTTCGGATACTGAAATGATGACTGATATGGCGATCAGTATGATGATGAAGGGGGAGACGGTGGAGGTAAAGGATCAGTACGATAATACGTATGAGCCGGTGTTTAAGGTGAGCTTCAAGAAGGTTTAGAATCTAGAAAATAGAAAATGGAAAATAGAAGAATTTCTTCCGTTATTCTATTTACTATTTTCTACTTTCTATTTTCTTAACTCTGTATGTCAAAGGAAATCGTATTCGACATCGAAACTATCGGTGATATTCGTAATTACGCCAGTATGAAAATTACCGTCGTTTCGATTTACGAATATGAGCATGATCGCTACCGTTCGTTTGATGAGCATGGACTTCGTGAGCTTTGGCCGATTTTAGAGCATGCCGAACGGATTGTCGGCTTCAACAGCGCGCATTTCGATTTGCCGATAATGCAACAGCAATATACCGGGGACTTGAGCCGAATTCCGCATCTTGATCTTCTAAAAGTCATCAAAGAATCCACCGGCACTCGTTTCAAACTCAATGATATTGCTAAAGCCACGCTTCAAATCGAAAAAAGCGCTGATGGGCTTCAGGCAATGCAGTGGTACAAAGAGGGTAAGATCGATGAAGTAAAAAAGTATTGTGAGCAGGATGTCCGAGTAACCAAAGAAGTCTACGAATACGGCCGGAAGAACAAGATGCTGTATTATCCCAAAATTACCGGTGACCTTGTGCCATTTGCGGTCAATTTTGATCCTCTGCCTGTGACGACAGCGCTTCAGCAGTCGTCGGGGGTAAATTTGACGTTGCCGTTTTGATTCTTCATTGTTTGGATTGACACACGGGTGAAAGCGTGTTAGTTTTTACCCATCATCACACCCAGATCGGGTGAAGAAGGAGAGTATCATGGCTACAAGCGACATCGATAAAGTCGTTCTGGAGCTCGATGGCAAGGCAATTACCGTCTTTGGCCAGAAGGGCTTTGTGAGTGACGGCGGGAATTCTTGGATCATGTCGGTGGTATCGCTCGGCGGCATGTTCGTTCAGGCCGAGCCGGCTCCGGCGAGTCCTGGAATCGTGTGTGTCATCGACTTGGACGTATTCGCCGGCAACGGAAACAAGATCCACCACATCGTGGTGAACCCGAACATCGCCATCCGCCTGTTCCTCGAGGGCAAGATCACGCCACGTGATGTCCAAGAGGCAGAGGTGATGAAAGACAAACGCAATAACAAGTGGATCAGGTTCCACAACATCGAGTTCATCACAAGGGAGGGGTCGAAATCTTTCGAAGTCACGGTCCAGGACGTCGAGCTGGCCGTCGCGACCATCGACGCCGCCGGCTTCGTGATCCACAACGAATGACGGTGTGCTGACTGTTCGGTCGGCATTTCATGCGGGGAGGGGGCGGTCGGTTCGTTCAGAACTCCGCCCCCACCCCCGTATTCTATTTTTCTATAACACTTTCAACAATTTTAAAAAATTTCAAAATGTATACTTCCATTTTGCACAGCTTGCTTCAATAGCAATTCCCGCACATCTTTCACCATCTCCGCACTGCCGCAGATAAAATAGTGAGATGAAATATTTGGATTTAGATGTGTGCTCACTCGGCCAGAGAGCCCAGCCCAGGCGCTTCTCGGTTGGGAGAGGGTAAGGCGATAGTGAAAGTTTGAGTATTCCTTTTGCAGAGCATCCAGACGGTCAGTCCAAAAGATGTCTTCTTCGCTTCGTACACCAAATAATAGCTCAATCGGCTCGGTATTTTTTTTATTAATGAGTTCGTCAGCAATCATCCCCATGATTGGCGCCAACCCAGCTCCCGTGGCCACAAAGTATAAAGGCTCTGCAGAATCACCGACCACAAATCGTCCGCGCGATCCGATGAAGCGAATCTCGGTCTCTGGCGTCACTTGTTCAAAAAATGTCGAACCAACGCCGCCAGGTAATAATTTTACGCACAGTTCAATTTCGTCGCTCGCGGGGTGTGAAGCGATGGAATATGAACGCAAGATTTCTTGACCATCTTTCGGAATAATAAATTGCACAAACTGTCCGGCCTGGAATGTAAACCTAGCTGGTTTTATAAAACGCAATTCAACAATTTGATTGGCAATTGTTTCTTTATGAAGCAGATGTGTTGTCCAGGTATTTTGGTCCATAGCCGTTGACACGAGGGGAGAGTTTATAGTATCATACTATTTCAGTATGATAAAGATCAGCCGGGAAGTTGACTATGCAATCCAACTCCTTCTGCGCCTAGCCAAAGCCAAAAAAGAAGAATACGTTGGACTCAAAAAGTTCTGCACCGAGAGTAGCATATCTTTTTTGTTTTTGCAAAAAATCGCTCGCCAGCTTCGACAGGCCGGATTTATTCAGGCGGCGAAAGGCCCTGCTGGCGGCTATCGTTTGGCCAGGGATATTGAATCTATAAGCCTAAAATCACTTATCGAAGCACTTGATGATCACGCTGGTCCGACTGCGTGTTTGCGGGGAGAATTTTGCGTCAAGGAAAGAAATTGCACACTGAAACCCGGAATGGGCATCTTTCACACAAAATTAAATTCACTCATGGAACAAACCAGTATTGTTGATTTTGTTTGAAACTTATGGCTTTTCCCAAAAAACCAAAACCAGTGCGGCAGGTTTACCTCGACCACGCATCCGCAACGCCACTTGATCCGTATGTGCTCAAGGCGATGAAACCGTATCTCACGAATGAGTTTGCGAATCCATCAGGACTCTCAAGTGCGTCGGTTCGCGTTCGTCAGGCGATTGACAAAGCTCGGGATGCTTTTGCCGGTATTTTGGACACGCAATCAGATACGATTATTTTTACCAGCGGTGGAACAGAATCATGTAATTTGGCAATCCTTGGTCTCATGAAATCATTAAAGCATAAAAACATTAAAACATTGGGCCATATTGTGACAACGCAGATTGAGCACCATGCAGTGCTGAATCCAATACGACAATTAGAGGAAGAGGGTTGGGAAGTGACGTATCTTCCGGTGAATGAACAAGGAACAATAAGCAAGGAACAAGTGATGGAAGCAGTGCGGCCAGACACCGTACTTGTTTCCGTCATGTACGCCAACAATGAAATCGGTACGATTGAACCGATTGTGGAAATTGGAAAAGAAATTTTAAAGTGGCGGAAAGCGAATAAGGCTCCGTACCCGTATTTTCATACCGATGCGTGCCAGGCGGCAGGTTACTTGGACCTTCATGTTGATCGGCTCCATGTGGACCTTTTGAGCCTGAACGGTAATAAAATTTATGGACCAAAGGGGGTTGGCATTTTATACAAACGGCGTGGCGTACCGTTAGAACCAATCATGTATGGTGGGGGACAAGAACAAGGACTCCGGAGTGGCACAGAGAATGTGGCGGGGATAATTGGGTTTGCAAAAGCGCTGGAATTGACACGAGAGAATTTGGAATTTGGAATTTGGAATTTGGAACGATTGAGGAATTATTTTTGGGGTGAAATTCAGAAAAAGATTCCGGATGTGGTGTTAAACGGACCAGCGATAGTGATGGATCCCTCTCCTAGTAGGAGAGGGAAGGGTGAGGTCTCAACGTATGTCAAAGTCGACAGGCTCCCCAACAACCTCAACATCACCTTCAAAGGGATTGAAGCCGAAGCGCTGATACTCTATCTCGACAGTTACGGCATCGTGGCGGCCAGCGGTTCGGCCTGCGCATCAACCAGTGATGAGGCGTCCCATGTTTTACTCGCTTGCGGTGTGAAGGGACAGGATGTAAGAAGTAGTGTTCGTTTCACCTTGGGAAAAATGACAACAAAACCAGACATTGATTATGTTATGAAATATTTACCGAAGATCGTGGAAGAATTAAGGCGGGTACGCGGGTGAAAGTTATTTTTGTCCCACCTCGTCACGTCTTGCTTGACGTGACGAGAGTCGACTCCAGAGGCCGCCTGGCACGAGCCAGATCGTGCCGACGATAGTAACTGTCGTCAGCGCCCAAAGCGCAACGACAGACCGGAGTGAATATCGAGAAATTCTTCGGATTCTCTCCATAGTTTTCCCCTTTCCTCACCCGCGTACCCAGCCCTTCATAATAAACAAAAAAATGATTTATGTCAAGAGAAAAAACAAATAACAAAGCTCAAGTGACTCTCGTCGATCGCTCTCTCTACGAAGAGGCCAATGCTGATCATTCCTCTTACAAGGCAAAGCCAGGTTTGACCGAAGACGTGGTGCGCGAAATTTCCAAACAAAAAAATGAGCCTGCTTGGATGCTTGAGAAACGCCTGAAGGCCTTTGCGTTGTTTCAAGAGGCACCAATGCCGAATTTTGGTCCGAATTTAAGCGGTTTAAAACTGGATGAAATAGTTTATTTTGTTCGCCCCGGCACAGAGGAAAAAACGAGCTGGGAAGATGTTCCGGCTGACATTAAAAAGACTTTTGATCGTCTCGGCATTCCCGAGGCCGAAAAAACCGCGCTCGCCGGTGTTGGCGCGCAGTATGACAGCGACGTGGTGTATCACCATATTCAGGAAAATTTAAAAAAACAGGGTGTGATTTTTGAAAACATGGACGTGGCTCTGCAGAAGTATCCCGAGATGGTAAAAGAATATTTCATGACTCAGTGTGTTCCCATCAACGATCACAAATTTGTCATGCTCCACGCCGCGGTCTGGAGCGGTGGTACATTTATTTATATCCCAAAAAATGTCAAAGTTGATCTGCCGCTTCAAGCCTACTTTCGCATGAACGCCGAACGCGGCGGACAATTTGAGCACACACTTATTATCGTTGATGAGGGAGCCGAAGTGCAATACATCGAAGGTTGCAGTGCGCCAAAATATAACAAAAGCTCGCTTCATGCCGGGTGTGTAGAAATTTTCGTTAAACCAGGTGCCCGGGCGCGGTATTACTCGATTGAAAATTGGTCAAAAAATACCTATAACCTGAATACGAAGCGCGCTCTTGTTGATGAACACGGCATTATGGAGTGGGTGAGCGGCAATATGGGCAGTGGCGTTACGATGCTGTATCCGTGTTCAATTTTACGAGGTGCGTATGCTCGAACTGATAACTTAGGTTTGGCCTTTGCCGGCCCAGGGCAGTATCAAGATGTCGGTGCAAAAGCGATTCACGCGGCGCCGTATACCAAATCCACGATTCGTTCAAAATCTATTTGTGTCGGAGGTGGTACCGCTATTTTCCGCGGACTCGTCCGCATTACCAAAAAAGGCAAAGGGGCGGATACTTACCAATCCTGCGATGCCCTGCTTCTCGACGAAGATTCCAAGGCGGATACCTATCCGATGCTCAAAATTGATACGAATGATGTCTCGGCCGCGCACGAAGCGCGCGTGGGCAGAATTGATACCGAAAAGATTTTTTATCTTATGAGCCGTGGAATGAACGAAGAGCAGGCGACGCAGTTGGTGGTGGCTGGATTTATAGAGCCGATTGTGAAAGCACTGCCGCTTGAGTATGCGTTAGAACTGAACAAGTTGATAGAACTTGAGATGGAGGGAGCGGTGGGGTGAAGAATCAAGAATTATGAATCAAGAATTAGGAAAAATTAAAACTGACTTTCCAATTTTCAAAAACCATCCTAATTTGGTCTATCTTGACAATGCGTCAACAACGCAAACGCCGCAAGTGGTCCTAGATGTGATGGACGCGTATTACACAAAATATCGCGCAAACATTCATCGGGGCATATACAAACTCAGTAATGAGGCCACAGAAATGTACGAGGTCGCACGGCAGGTAGTAGCCGATAGCTTGGAGGCAAAATTTGAAGAAGTTATTTTTACATCAGGTGCAACCCAAGGCTTAAACATGTTGGCTCAGGCGCTTGGGAAAGATTTAAAGCCCGGGGATAATGTAGTCCTTACTAGAATGGAACATCATGCCAATCTCATCCCGTGGCAGGAGATGAGCAGGCGATATGGATTTGAGCTGCGGTTTATTGAACTTGAAAATTATGAATTGCAAACCAGTGATGACACCTTGAAAAATCTGATTGATAAAAATACGAAAATTGTTTCATTCACCCTTGTGTCTAATACCTTAGGTACGATAAATAATGCGACTTCGATTATTGAACGGGCGAAAAGCGTTGGCGCTATTATGATAATAGACGCGGCACAAGCGATGGCTCACTTCTCTGTAAGCGTCAAGACGTTGAATTGTGATTTTCTCGTCTTCTCTGGCCACAAGATGTATGGACCAACGGGTATTGGCGTCCTGTATGGAAAAAGAGAACGGCTCGAAAAAATGGATCCAGTTCTCTTTGGCGGCGATATGATTAAGGAAGTAACATTTGCCAAAGCAATCTGGAATGACATACCGTGGAGATTCGAAGCCGGTACGCCCAATATCGGAGGCGCCATTGGTCTCGCAACAGCGACTCAATATTTGCAACGTATTGGTTGGCTGCAAATTCTCGAGCACGAGGTAGAGGTCATGTTGTACGCAATGCAAGAATTACAAAGGATTGGGGGGCTCACGATTATTGGCCCCATAGAGAAGCGTGTCGGTGTTATATCGTTTATACTTGATTGTGTGCACCCTCATGACATCGCCTCTGTCCTTGATACCAAGTACAATATTGCGGTACGTGCCGGGCATCATTGTACGATGCCACTGATGCAATACCTTGGGATTCCGGGAACGACACGAGCATCGTTTGGGATATATAATTCGAGAGAAGATGTCGATCGGTTGGTCGAAGGTATAAAAGAGGTCAAGAGAATTTTTTCATAATATGGAAGACACAATCTATAAAGAGATTATCCTTGAACTAAACCGCCATCCGCTCAACAAAAAATTGCTACTGGATTTTGATGTTGAAGCGCGCGAATTTAATCCACTCTGCGGTGACGACATTACGGTGCGGATAAAATTTGATAAAGAGGGGAGAGTACTAGGTATTGGCCACCAAGGTATCGGTTGTGCCATTTCTACCGCTGCGGTATCATTAGTGACAAACGATGTAAATGGAAAAGATAAAAATACTATTCGACAAATGAATTTAAAAGATGTTACTGACTTACTTGGTACTGAAATTATTCCAACACGAGTCCAGTGTGCTCTTTTAGGGCTGAGGGCAATTCAAAAATGTATTTAAAAATTCTATGAAAATAAAACTTTTAATTATATTGGTTGGCGCTGTCGCAGTCGTGGTAGGAATCAGTGCGGTGAAATTTTCTCAGGATATTGCCCCTACACCTGTGTCAGATGCATCGCCAACACTTCCGTCTGCACAAGAAACACCTGCCCCAAAAGAACAACCGACGGTTTCACTATCAACTAACACAAACATTTT
Source organism: Patescibacteria group bacterium (assembly GCA_038065155.1). Taxonomy (GTDB): domain Bacteria; phylum Patescibacteriota; class Patescibacteriia; order Magasanikbacterales; family UBA922; genus JAHFIC01. The sequence goes on along the minus strand of JBBTRO010000161.1, from coordinate 3,745 downwards.
TCTCAATGGCCAAGAATTAACAATCGAGCAAGTAGCTGAATTTGAACGTGTCCTTGGCCATATTGCTCCTGGGTCATACTGGATACGAGTCAACGGTGATTTTGGCCGGGAAGGGAATCCAACGCCGCTGGGCAATTGGTACGCAATTACACAAGGCTCAACTGAGGGAGGAGATGTTCGTGGAGACAATTTTTGGTCAGAAGGTAATTTTGGCGCCGGTAACTACAACGAGGACAATTCTCAAGGTTATGTCAGCGTCCCAGGATATGGGCCTGTTGATTACGGTTTTTAATCCTATGTCACTTGAATTGCGAAAACTTTTCATCTCTGTAGAAAATAACCCTATTGTCCTAGGAGTTTCTTTAAAAGTGCAGCCAGGAGAAGTTCACGCCATCATGGGGCCAAATGGATCAGGAAAATCGACGCTTGCGAACGCGATTATGGGGCACCCAAAATATACTATCACTGAAGGGAAAATATTGTTGGATGGAGAAAATGTTACAGATAAAAAAGTCCATGAAAAGGCTAAAAAGGGCTTGTTTTTGTCCATGCAATACCCGCCGGAAGTTGAAGGAGTGACAATTACCAACTTTTTGCGCACGGCTGTTGCCGCCATGACTGGTGAAAAGCAGAATCCGGTCAAATTTCACCAGGCCCTCCTCGAAAAAATGAAGTCATTAAATATGGATCCAGCCTTTGCTGGGCGGTACCTGAATGTCGGTTTTTCCGGCGGAGAAAAAAAACGCATGGAGATACTGCAACTTCTTACATTAAATCCTAAGTACGCGATTCTGGATGAAACTGACTCGGGATTGGATGTTGACGCACTCAAAATCGTGGCCGAAGGAATCAATCGCTTCCACTCAAAAGACAACGGCGTGCTTCTGATTACTCATTACAATCGGATTCTGCAATACGTTCAGCCGGATTATGTACATATTATGGTTGGCGGGAAGATTGTGAAGTCAGGTGGGAAAGAGTTGGCGGAGGAAGTAGAGAAGAAAGGATATGAAGAATTCCTAATGCCAAAATCCCAATGACAAATCAAATCCAAAATCCAAATGTCAAAAAAGATCGGGTTATTGAAATGATCGAGACCATCCTCGACCCCGAAGTTGGTTTGGATATTCATACCATGGGCCTTATTTATGATATCAAAATAAAAAGTGAAAAGGAGATTTACATTCTCATGACATTTACGTCGCCCTTATGTCCAGTCGGGGAGTATCTCAAACAAGAAGTGACCGATAATATGCGCGAATTGGGCTTTTCGGCGGTAGAAGTCGAGGTCACGTTTGAGCCGCCGTGGCAACCGCCGCCAGCCTTGCGAGAAGCACTTGGAATATGATAAAATTTGAGCGTTTATCGATTAGCGTTTAGGTTTATGAACGAAGAAAACAATGAGCCTTTGGCTGATGCCCAAAGAAAGACAGGGAAGATACGTCGGATTGTTGTTGACCGTACCGCTTGTATTGGCGCGCGATCTTGCGTTCTTGTTTCCTCAAAGATTTTTGCGATGGACGATCAAAACCTGGCGTATATTGTCGATCCCGATGCGGATGACGATGAGAATCTCAAACTCGCGGCTCAATCTTGTCCAGTTCTCGCGATTCATCTATACGACGAAGATGGAAAGAAAATTTTTCCGGATACTTAACAAATTCTCCTCCCTCGTAGGGAGGAGCCAGAGGAGGGTCTCAGCGCCGGTAATGGTTGAAGTCTATCTAATGGATTGCCAACTTTTATCGAAGTCACAAAAGCTAGTCGATTCAAGAAAGTATCACAATCCTACACTCGTTGAGACCCTACCCTTTCCCTCCCCTACGAGGGGAGGGAAAGGATTTTTTTAAATTACACATTCAACACAAGAGTATTTTTTTCCACCGTTACTTCAACAGTACTACCATCATGAACTTTGCCTTCAATAATAAGGAGAGAAAGAGGGTCAAGAAGTTCGGTTTGAATGACGCGCTTGAGCGGTCGGGCACCCAAGTTGGCATCATAACCTTTCTTTCCAAGCCAGTCCTTCGCTTTATCAGTCACCTCAAGCGTAATTTTTTGCTCAAGAAGGCGCTTGGTCACTTGCGCCAGTTGGAGATCGACGATCTGGCGGATTTGTTTTGGATCCAGCGGATGAAAGACGATAATTTCATCAATGCGATTCAAAAATTCAGGTTTAAAATGGTTTTTAAGTGCTTCCATAACTTTTTCCCGCATCCGTTCTTCTTGTTTTTCACCAGTCGTTTTCTTACTTTCGCCAAAACCAAACTCTCCGCGTCGGCCCATTTCCATGATCATCTCTGACCCGATATTACTTGTCATGATAATGACGGTATTTTTGAAATTAACCTTCCTGCCCTTTGCGTCAGTCAAGTGGCCATCTTCCAGAATTTGGAGCATCATATTGAACACATCCGGATGCGCTTTTTCAATCTCGTCGAAAAGAACTACTGAATATGGCCGACGACGAATAATTTCGGTAAGTTGCCCGCCTTCTTCATATCCAATATAACCGGGAGGGGAGCCGATCATCTTGCTCACGGCGTGCCGCTCCATGTATTCGCTCATATCCACCCGAACAATCGCCTCATCATCGTTGAACATAAATTCCGCGAGCGCTCGCGCCAACTCTGTTTTTCCAACCCCTGTAGGCCCCATGAAAATGAATGAACCAATTGGCCGTTTCTTTTCGGAAATACCAGCCCGGGAGCGGCGAATAGCATTGGCGACAGCAGTAATCGCTTCGGCCTGGCCAATGACACGGCGTTTAATATCATCCTCCATGTGCGCTAGTTTCTTCACTTCATCCTGAAGCATCTTGGAGACGGGAATGCCAGTCCAGCGCGCCACTACCCCAGCAATATCCTGCTCGGTTACTTCTTCTTTTAGGATTGATCGGCCTTTTTGGATTTCAATCAACTTCTGCTCGGCTTTTTTAATCGCTTCTTCGATCATCGGGATTTTGCCATAGCGAACCTCGGCCACCTTTTGCAGATTGCCGCGGCGCTCTTCAATATCCGCCTCCTGCTTCAGGCGGTCAATCTCTTTTTTATGATCTCGAATCTTGGTAATAATCTCTTTTTCATTTTTCCAGTGGACTTCAAGCTCATTGCTCCGTTCGCGTAAATTTTCCAAATCTTGCTTCAATTTTTTCAATCGCTCCTGAGATTCCGGGTCGGTTTCTTTTTTGAGCGCGCGCATTTCAATTTCAAGCTTGGTCATGGTGCGCTTCATTTTATCAAGTTCATCCGGCATCGAATCAATCTCAAGCCGAAGAGCCGATGTGGCTTCGTCGATGAGATCAATCGCCTTGTCTGGCAAGAAGCGATCGGTAATATAGCGGCTGGAGAGTTCGACAGCAGAGACAATGGCGGCATCGGTAATGCGCACCCCGTGATGGATTTCATATTTTTCCTTGATGCCGCGTAAAATGGCAATCGCATCTTCTTTTGTCGGTTCCACCACCATGACGGGCTGGAATCTACGCTCAAACGCGGCGTCCTTTTCAATATACTTTTGGTATTCTTTGAGCGTTGTCGCGCCAACAGTATGAAGTTCACCGCGAGCCAGAGCGGGTTTGAGCATATTGCTGGCGTCTACCGCGCCCTCACTTGCGCCAGCACCAACGATGGTGTGGAGTTCGTCAATAAATAAAATAATTTTGCCTTCTGACTCGGTTACTTCTTTTAGGACTGCCTTGAAGCGATCTTCAAATTCACCGCGAAATTTTGTTCCGGCGACGAGC
>JBBTRO010000160.1:0-12074 GCA_038065155.1 Patescibacteria group bacterium | reverse complement strand
TGGATAAATAAAATCACATTCCCGGCTCGCCTAATTTCTCGAATCATCCGAAGTAACCGATCCTCTGCCCCCGACATCGTGGTGCCGGCCAAAAGCGCGGACGTCGAAAGCTGAACCAGGCGTTTGTCGCGCAATTTTTGCGGCACGCGTTCTTCGACCATCCGCTGGGCAATCCCCTCGATAATGCTCATCTTGCCGACACCAGAATTTCCAACCAAGAGGACATTCTGCCGTCCGCCTTCAATAATTCGAAAAATTTCTTCAATTTCTTTGTCCCTGGCCACGCACGGCTGGAGATGGCCGAACTTGGCCGCGAGCGTCGTATCTTGACTGAAAGCGTTGAGAAATGGCGTCGCTACCGCTGTCATGGCTCGATCCATGCCATCTTTACTCCGGTACGAAGCCGAAACACGAAATTTGAGGTACGCTCGACGAAGCCGGGCACGAATCCGCACCCATTCAATCACGTTGGCAAGCTTGGTTGCGTCAATGTTCAGATCATAAAGAATTTCTTGGAGCGGTGGTGATACTCGAACTGTGGCCAACAGGAGCTCGGTAACATCCACCACGTCTTGATGCGCTTCAACGGCCAGATCATAAGCCAAAAATAAAGCCTGCTGTGTTGCCTCACTAATGGCCGGACTCATGCGGCCACTGCCAGTGCCGGTAAATGTTTTTGCAATCCGAGCCTGAAGCGTCGCCGGGCTAATCCCCAGCCGAAGAAATATGCCCTGTACCTCGCCAACTGACGCAAGCAGAGCGTAGAAGACGTGAGCGGGCAGTACCTCATCGCTCTTGGCAGAGCGAGCGATAAAAAAACTTTTTCCCATCGCTCGACGCGCCGGCTCCACAAAAAATACATCGATACGAATACGCTTGCGACGAGGCAGGTTTTTTACCTGAGCCCAGGTGATCGCCTCATGATGCGCTAATTCTTTGGACAAATCCCCGGATCTCTCCATTGGCAAATGAACGGCAGTGACCTTGTCCGTCAAAATCCGATACAACAAAAATCCTAAAGCCACCAGGGCAAGCCACAGCGGCCGGGTTTCCGGTCGATCACCGAGCCAAAAATAAGATTGGGTGACCAAAGGAAAAAGCTGAAGTGTTACCACTTGAAAAATAAACAGCGCTAAAAACCCAAAAAGAAAAATTACTGCGCCCAAAAGCTCAAAATTATGCAACCAAGGCCGCGCTTGCCGCAAGCGAATATGATAGGGCGTCAATGGCTCGCCGTAATAGAAAAAAACACCATTTCGCATTGAACCAAAACTCCGACCTCGACATTCCAGGCACGAGCGAATACCAATGTACCCGGAGCTTTTGCACGCGGGGCAATTGAGAATAGGGGGTGTTGGCGCTTGATCAAACAACATATCAAACTTGATCACCGAAACGACCGCACCAGCATGAGTGTCACTCCTGCCGGTGCCAGAATCCAAACGAGAAAAAAAATAAAGATAACAATAAGCCAAAGAAAAAGAATGATGCCACGGATTATCGCATTGATGAGGCGCATAAAAAAACTGACAATCCGGCCTTGCCAATCAACTTGTCCAAACATGGGAACAAAAAGATTCCGGAGCCACAATCCCGGAGCCAGGATAACATTGCCGCGCGCCAGCAATCGCTTTGACACTGTGAGCATGTGGATGACACCGCCCGTATACCACCAGAGTGGGAAAAAAAATATGTGCCAGAGGAATTCCAATGAAAGACGCTGAAAAACGAAAAGCCACATATAAGTGAAAAATTCTAAATCCGAATCTCGAAATTCGAATTTCGGTATTTTTTATAAGTATACCATAATAAAACAAAATCCCCATCTTTGGGGATAAAGTATTGGCAAAGAAAGAATTACCGCCGAGCCACCACAATACTCTCAGCACTTAAATAATCAACCCGATCAACAGGAACCAGATTCAATGCGGCGAGTCGAGATTCTACGCTGGTAATGGAACTATGTTTGGCGATTTCAACCGCCAGTCGCTCCTGCTCGGTTTCAAGTGTTTGGATTTCTTTTCGAAGCGCACTAATATCATAGCCCCGGGTTGACACCACACTAATTTGGGCGACATAGAGAATGGCCGCGACCGCCAAAACAGCCAAGAGAAGCAGTCGGGAGATTAAGAGCGACTTTGATGTAGTGGTTGTTGGAGCAGTATAGGAGACCATACCATTGAAAATTTCTAATTTTCAATTTCTAATTCCTAATTTTTTTGAATGACGCGAAGTTTGGCAGACCGAGCGCGTGGGTTGTTTTTGTATTCTTGCTCGGAACACACGATCGGTTTTTTGGTAATCAGTCTGAAGCCTTCTTTTTCCATTTGCTTAAACCGATGTTTTACGATGCGATCTTCGCCGGAATGAAACGTGATAATCGCCAACCTACCGCCGGATACAAGCACGTCATTGGCTTGAGCCAGCAATTCTTCAATCGCGTCCCACTCATGATTGACCGCGATACGAAGCGCCTGAAATACCTTGGTCGCTGGGTGTAGTCCGCCGACCCAGGGTACATCTTTGTTTGTTCTTAATTTTTTTTTATAAACATCTAAAATAATTTTCACTAATTGACCTGTTCGTTCGATTGGCTTTTCTGTCCGGTTCTGTGCAATGGACTCGACAATCTCCTGGCTTAATTTCTCTTCCCCATATTCTCGAAAGATTTTTTCTAGCTCCAGCTCTGACATTTCCGCAATCAACCGCGCCGCATTTCTAGATTCTAAATTCGAAATTCCAGATTCCGCGCCGCTGTAGCGCATATCCAGCGGTTCATCCTGCAAAAAAGAAAATCCTCTCCCCCGCTCGGCAAACTGCGGGCTCGACCAGCCCAGATCAGACAGGATACCATTGACCGAACCGAATTGTTCGCGGATAACAATTTCTTTTATGTGTGAAAAATTATCTCGGACAAACGCCACGCGGTTCGCGAATTCGTAAAGATAATTCTTGGCGCGGAGTAGCGACTCCGGATCAGCGTCAATGCCGAGTAAACGGCCGTTGGGCGCAGTTTTTTTCAGGATGGCCTCGGCGTGGCTACCATCACCAAGAGTACAATCGATAACATTCATGCCAGGTTTCAGTTGTAATGATTCAATCACTTCATTCAGAAGTACCGGGACGTGACGCATACAGAAAATTTACACACCAAGTGAGGCCATTTGTTCCGCAATCTGATTACTCTCACTTTCTGTTCTCTTTTTATATTCTGACCACTTCGGTTCATCCCACAATTCCAACCGACTATAGAGACCGGCGACAACGACTGACTTTGCAATTCCGGCGTACTGACGCAAATACTCTGGCAGAACCACTCGTCCCTGTTTGTCCACTTCCACATCCATGGCGCCGGCTAGCATAAGGCGCGCAAAGGCACGAGTGTTGGCCTGAGCAAAAGGCAGGGCCGCCAGTTTCTCGGCCAGCTTCGCCCATTCTTTTTTGGTGTAAAGAAACAAACAACTGTCCAGTCCGCGTGTGACGACCGCGCCTTTTGACAAATCACAGCGAAACTTTTTGGGGATCGCCAATCGGCCTTTGTCATCAAGATTGTGAGAATATTCCCCAATGAACACAAATGAAGGGTTAAGTGGAAGACAAGCATTTCCCCACTATTTCCCACGTAAACCCATTATATACCACATCTCTACCCCATGCAACCTTTTTTACCCCTAGTTATCCACAAGGCTTCGCTACGCTACGCCTTGTAAACGCTGGTGAAAAACAAAAAGAAGCCCTGTTAAGAGGCTTCTCCCCGGAGAAGTAACCTACATATCACTCAACCCAAAGGCGACGATAATGAGAAAATTATAAACAATAAACCCGCCAAGAAGAGCAAGTCCGATAATTGTCAATATTCGTTTACGAATAACAAATTTTCCCATGATAGCAAGAACTAACCCAATCACAGGTACGCCAAGCCAAAAAATAATTAATGAATTCATATTTTTTATATAATAATAATATATCAAGAACGAGGTAGACGTCGAGTAGATCGTTGATATTGTATGACAAAGCGATGGGCTTCGTCACGTATGGCGATAAGAAGTCGAGTGTTGGCGTATACCCACCTTATCAACAGCTTATAGCTTATAGCTGTTAGCTTATAGCCAAAAACAATTTCATTCTTCTTTCGATCCGACCCCTTGGCAATCCCAACGACTGGAATCTTTAATCTTAAATCTTTCAACACGTTCGACACTCGATTCACCTGCGGCTTACCGCCATCGATAAGAAACAATTGTGGATACGACCATTCGGTGTGTTTCAAACGGCGACGAATGACTTCTTCCAGGCAATCCACATCACTTTGGCCAAGGACTGTACGAATTTTATATTTTCGATACTCATTTTTGTTTGGCTCGCCATGCTCAAAGACCACTTGACTGCCGACCATGCCTGTCGAACCCAAGTTTGAAATGTCATAACCTTCTATACGAAGAATTTGGAATTTGGAATCTAGAATTTGGAATTTATCCTCAACAAAGCTTTTGTTTAAAAGTGCGATGTCTTGAATCCGCTGGAGTGAGGCGATCTGATTGCGTAAACGTGCGGCTTCTTCGAACTGTTCCGCCCGCGCCGCTTTTCTCATCTGGATTTCCAAACTCTTGAGTAATTGTTTTTTCCGGCCTGATAAAAAAGTCACAAGCGGACGAATCACTTTCGCGCGATAATCTGGCGGCGAAATCTCTCCGGTACATACGCCCAGACATTGACCCATTTGGTAATAAAGACAGGGTTTAGGAGACTGACCCTTCTTCGCCAAGGCTACGAAGGGCAAGCAGGTAGAAAAATGAAACAGTTTTCGTAAAACCTTCATCGTTGCTTTTGTATTCAGTCCGGGATATGGACCAAACAAGTAAAAGAATCTGGAATCTGGAATCTGGAATCTGGAATTTTGCTTTTTTAATTGTTGAAGTTCGTGTTGACGTATAGTTACTATACTTGGGTACATATCCTTCGTAATTCCAATATAATTCCAGCTCTTATCATCTTTGCCGTCCACATTGTATTTCGGCTGTTTGGCTTTGATCAAATTCGCTTCAAGAATAATCGCTTCGAGCACCGAATCGGTGGTTTGCCAATCAATCTTTGCAACCTGATGCATCATCTGCTCAATCGGTCGAATCGTTCGCTGACCCCTAAAATATGAAGAGACGCGATTCTTCAAAGAGGTGGCCTTGCCAACGTACACAAGCTCACCTCCATGATCAAAAAATAAGTACACCCCGGGGCTATCGGGAAGGTGATAAAAATTTTGGAGTTGAAATTTCATAAATAATTTGCTACCTTTCTAAGTATGAATGATACCGTACAAGCTCAACTGGCAAAAGAGGAGGTTGGATCAAAAAAAATCCGTTGTGCCGGCGGCGTGGTGGTGAATACCCTCACGAGCAAGGTACTTTTGGTGAAAAACGCCGAAACCGGCGCGTGGGGAATCCCAAAAGGAAAGAGAAAGGGCAAAGGAACCAAGCGAGAAGAGTCTCTTCTCGCGGCCGTTCGAGAAATCGGCGAAGAAACCGGAGTCACTGATTTGGTGGTTTGGCGACTTCTCGGATCATACTCCCGACCCAAGGATAGAACTAGAAAGGTGATAGAAGTCTTTCTTTTCTATACCAAGCAGGAAGAACTCATCGCCACCGATCCCAGACACCAGGAAATTGGCTGGTTCACCAAGGAGGAAGCGGTCTGCTTCATCACCCTAGCAGAGGATCGGCAATTTTTTGCGGAGCACCAGCATGCATTCTAGCGCATTGCGACGCACCGCCACTTCTGCCTCCAGGCACGCTTACCCTGGAGGCGTGCTATTTTAAATGTGCTTAAGAGCTACATCTGGTAAACTATCTATTTAATACTCTTTTCAGATACTTGCCAGTATAACTCTTGGCCGACCGTGCCACCTCTTCAGGCGTCCCAACAGCGACCACCTCTCCCCCCTTGTCCCCGCCTTCGGGTCCGAGATCAATAATCCAATCGGCACATTTGATCACGTCCAGATTGTGTTCGATAACCATGACCGTGTTGCCTTGTGAAACCAAACGCTGGAGAACGTCAACCAGTTTTCGAACATCGTCGTAGTGAAGACCGGTTGTTGGCTCATCCAAAAGGTACAATGTTTTACTTGTCCCCTTCTTCGCCAATTCTTTGGAGAGTTTAATCCGCTGTGCCTCTCCGCCCGAGAGTGTCGTGGCTGACTGACCGAGAGTCAAATAATCAAGACCGACTTGATTAAGCATGGTTAATTTATCATAAATAAATGGAATATCGACAAAAAACTCTTCGGCATCTTCGATTGTCATTTCCAAGACTTCAGCAATATTTTTTTCCTTATAATGAATATTCAATGTCTCCTGATTGAAACGCTTGCCTTTGCAGACATCGCAGATAATTTCCACACTGGGAAGAAAATGCATCTCGATCTCAAGCAGGCCTCGGCCCTCGCAATTTTCACATCGCCCGCCAGGAACATTGAAACTGAATCGGCCGAGCTTAAATCCCCGCATGCGAGCCTCGGGTGTCGAGGCATAAAGTTCACGAATATAGTCAAAGGCTTTAGTATAGGTAGCGGGGTTTGAACGCGGCGTGCGTCCAATCGGGCTTTGGTCAATTTTGATAACTTTGTCAAGGTATTCAAGACCAAGGACTGCTTTGTGTTTGCCCACAGTCCGACCTTCTCGCGCGGCGCGCTCGGTATCATCCGGATCTATAAACAGGTTAAGCTTATTGGCCACGGCGCGATACAAAATATCATGCATGAAGGTCGACTTCCCGGATCCTGACACGCCTGTCAAGCACACAAAACGTCGCAAAGGGATAGAGACATCAATATTTTTCAAATTATGCTCATGCGCGCCTTTCACCTTTAGGAGTGGCGTCGCGCTGTCAACTTTCCGTCTTTTTTCTGGGAGTTCAATCTTTACTTCGCCACGGAGGTATTTTCCTGTCAATGATTTTTCCGAATCGCCAATTATTTTACAATCAATTTTTTCGCCGTTTGAACTTTGGATTTGTTTCGAATTTCGTGCTTCGGATTTCGGATTTAAAAATTTTTTAAGCGGTCCTGAATACACCACCTCTCCCCCATGCTTTCCCGCGCCTGGCCCGATATCCACGACCCAATCGCTGGTCAAAATGGTATCTTCATCGTGTTCGACCACAATAATGGTATTCCCCACATCACAAAGATTCCGAAGGGTAGAGACAAGTTGATCATTGTCTTTTTGGTGAAGCCCAATGGTCGGCTCGTCAAGCACATAGAGCGCGCCAACGAGCCGAGTACCAACTTGCGAGGCTAATCGAATTCGCTGAGCCTCGCCGCCAGACAATGTTCCAGCTGTACGATTGAGGGTTAAATAATGGAGTCCAACATCAAACATAAATTGTAAGCGATTTTTCACTTCCTTTAGTACGGGCGCAGCAATTTCTTGGTCACGTTCAGGTACGTCTTTTTCGACAGCCGCAAAAAAATCTCTAGCCTCCGCAATCATGAGTGATGTCACTTCCCAAATATTTTTTTCAGCGATCTTTACTGATAGGGCGTTTTGATTCAGCCGCTTTCCCCGACAAGCTGAGCACGCTTCTTCACTAAACAGCTCTTTCGTCCCCAAACCCGTACAAGCTGTGCAGTACCCATAGGGGCTATTGAAACTAAACAACCGCGGTTCGATTTCCGGAAAACTATAGCCATCATTGGGACAGGAGTACTCAGTGGAAAAAATCTGCTCGGTGTCGTCTGGGTAAATTACCGTGCATAAGCCATTTGATAAATCTACCGCTGTTTCAATCGCCTCAGCCAAACGCTGGTTTTGGTCATTTGAAAATTTGCTATTTGAATTTATTTCGGATTTCGGATTTCGGATTTCGAGTTTGTCAATGACCACTTCGATCGTATGTTTTTTATTTTTATCCAAAATAATCCGTTCGCGCAAACTTTTTATCTTCCCGTCCACGCGCACCTCCAGAAAACCGCTGTTGTATGTATCATACAAAAGCTGGTAATACTCTCCTTTTCGTCCACGCACAATCGGCGCCAACACGACCACCCCTCCCCCTCCTTCGTAAGGAGGGGACGGTTGGTCATTATGTGTGCTGGGGTGCTCAGGCTTGCCTGCCGTAGCTTTAGCGAAGGCAGGTGCTGGGGTGCTCAGGTGCTTTTCAATATTGTGTACCATCTGATCCGTCGTCATTTTTTCAATCTTCGTTCCACAGATCGGACAATAAGGTTGTCCAATCCGGGCATAGAGAACGCGCAGGTAATCATAAATTTCGGTAATGGTCGCCACCGTCGAGCGTGGATTGGCGCTGTGCGCTTTCTGATCAATCGAAATTGCCGGCGACAATCCTTCGATCTCATCCACATCCGGTTTTTGCATGCCGCCCAAGAATTGCCGCGCATAGGCCGACAAACTTTCAATATAGCGCCGCTGGCCTTCGGCAAAAATCGTATCAAACGCCAAAGAAGACTTGCCTGATCCAGACAGTCCGGTAAATACGATCATTTGATTCCGAGGCAATTCCAGACTGATGTTTTTGAGATTGTGCTCACGAGCGCCTTTGATAACGATCTTGTCTTGCATATCAGGGTTACATTCTACGGTGGATAACCACTCTTGTCAATCCAGTTAGCTCACGCTATGATATGTATATACTTAATACATTTTTTTCTATGAAAAAATGGTACCTATCTATCATAGCATTGGCGACCCTAGTTGTTGTTGGCGCTGGCTGTACACCTGTGGAAAATAACACGAATCCAAGCACCAAGGTAAAAGATGCTACCACTCCGCTCGTGGCGGCCACAACCACAGAGACCACTCTCCCGGTAACTCCGCCAAGCGAAGAAGCAAGTGATGTAACGCTTTCCGCTGAAGCTCTCGACAACGGTCAAGTAAAATTAAGCTGGACTGTCCCAGACAGTGTATCACTCACAGAGGCAAACCGCTTTATTATTGTTGAGGGCGAAGAAGCCAATCCCGTGCATGACAAAAGACACAATTGGTTCCGACAACATTCGAGTATTCGCGCCATGGTATGGACGCAGCGCTCAAGCGGAACTCATCACTATCGCATTTGCATTACTGAAAACAACGATCATGATACGTGCGTGCAGTATAGCAATGATGTAAAGGCAGAAATTCAATAGAAAAAGGAAACCCAAGCGGGGCAGTCACTTGGGTCATTGGGTTGCGCTGGTGCTCGTACAGGTGTACGGGCTTAGGATATCGAGCCGGGTCGCCGGATGGATCTCGTTGTGCGGGTGTGAGCGATCAAATACCCACGCGCCGCACACTCTCACCTCGTCGCCATCTCGCAGATCCGACAGGATCGGGAAATTCTTGCGAATCGGATCGTCGACCTCGACGAGGAGCTTGGCCGCGAAGCCGCGATCTGGATCGCGGCTCGTCGAATCCGGCGCCCACCAGTGCCACCGATTGATGTCGGTAAGGTACTGAAATTCCCCAGCCGGCGTCACGAAGAAATTGAAATCGCCGTCGCCCGGCGAGATGTGGATGCCGGAAACCGGACCTACGACACAGTGGCACGAGCCTGGCTCGATAAACTTCGGGTTATCGTCCGATCCGCACGCGAGGATTGAACTGTGATCATGGGATTCGTTGTAGACATCCCATCCCGTCAGCCCGTGAATTGGGAAGAGATTCAAGACGATGAGCCCTGGACCAACCTCCCACCAGCTACGAGTGCGATACGTCTTCGCGAACTTATCCAGCCACCAGCCGTGCTGATCCAAGTCCATGGCACTCCGCTGTGGGGTGCACAGAGCTGGCGGCGACCCGATGAAGTCAGGCGCTTCGCGGTGATAGAGAACCCCCGCCCAGATAAAACTAACCGGTAGAGCAACGGAAAAAATACGCAGTGCCCATCGCTTCATTTTTTTCTTACCTCCATCTTGACAATAGCACGCACGAGCTATGGCGTGCAAACTAAAAAATATACCGTGTCTTGAGTCCGGCCGGCGGCGAAGGCGGCCAAAGAATGGTATCGACCCAATTTTTTGTTCGAGAGAGAATTTCACGAATCGTATTTCGCGTCCATGAGTACGCATCGATATGAAATTCGGCTGGCGCGCCAATCACCTCAACGTCAAAATGCTCGCAGAGAAAGGCAATGCGCGGCAGATGAAATACTTGAGAGACCGCAACAATTTTTTTCAGATGATAAATATCATGCGCGCGAGCACAGCTTTCATAGGTGCGATACCCGTGGCGATCGACAATAATATCGTCCACGGCAACGCCGCCTTTCACCGCAACGCGCTTCATCTCATCCACTTCATTTAGTCGAAATTGGCCGTCATCGCCGGTGATAAGCATAGTTTGCGCTTTTCCAATTTTGTACAAATAAATACCGACCTTGAGCCGCTCTCCGGCCATGTCGCTCACACTGCCATCATCTTTCATGCCACCGCCGAAAACCATGACGACGGTGGTGGTAGGGATAAAAGAGGCATCAAATATGATATTTTTACGGTAGGAGAGGATAGTAAGATTGGTGTAGAGAATAAAAATAACTCCGCTAACCGCAAGCATTCCCACAGCCGCCACACAGCTTCGGTAATTTTTATTTTTCCATACCCTTGACAAAAAACTTGCAATCATAGAGAATTGTTACGTCCAGCCTGGTCGCGGCGCAGCGGGTGGATAGAGGTCTCTCCAGATGGAGAGGTGGACTACTGCGGCAGTATCTGTGGTGAAAAAAGGAGGATAACTCAAGCCAGGCGAAACGGCCAACGAGCCGTGGGAAGGGAACGGGCCTGGAACCCGAAATCCCGTGATGGGAGCCGCGTCGGTCACTAACGCTTTGGAAGCGAGTGTAATAGGCTAGAGGCCGCAAGCCGACAGCCGAGACTGGCAAAGGCAATGAACATCATCCTGGCGAATCCCACCAAGGGACTCGCGCGTGCAACGCACTCTGCCCCGGGGCTCGATGAGACGAGTCCCGGGGCGTTCTTATTTTATTTTAGACTTCCTGTTAACGATTTTCTTTGTCGCTCTCTGAGTACCCGAATCTCGTCTCGCAAAATCGCCGCCAATTCAAACTCCAATTCCTTCGCCGCCAGCTTCATCTGCTTCTCTTTGTCTGACAAAATCTTCTCAATCGGCCTGGCGTCACCGGATAAATCCAAATCCAAAACCGGTGCAATGTTTTTATGCTTTAATGTTTTCACGTTTTCATGCTTTAATGTGGTAATCCCAAAATCTTCCAAAATATTTCGAATGTTTTTTTCAATGGTCTTTGGCGTAATGCCATGTTCTTTGTTATACGCCAACTGAATTTCACGTCGCCGTTTCGTCTCGTCAACAGCACGCTCAATCGAACCAGTCATCTGATCAGCATAGAGTACCACCTGACCATTCACATTGCGCGCCGCGCGGCCGATGGTCTGAATCAAACTCGTCTCTGATCGCAAAAAACCTTCTTTATCGGCATCAAGAATCGCGACAAGCGATACCTCGGGCATATCAAGTCCTTCACGGAGTAAATTCACGCCGACAATGACGTCGATAGTGCCTTTTCGCAATTGCGTGATGACATCGATGCGCTCGAGCGTATCTATGTCGCTGTGCAAGTATTTTACTTTTATTTTTTTCTCTTTCAGATAATCAGTCAAATCTTCCGCCATTTTTTTGGTGAGCGTAGTAACCAGCACTCGCTCCCCGACCTTAATGCGTTCATCAATGCGGATCATCAGGTCTTCTACTTGGGACAACACGTGCTCAGGTGCTGGGGTGCTCAGGCTTGCCTGCCGTAGCTTTAGCGAAGGCAGGTGCTGGGGTGAAATTGGTCGCATAATCACTTCGGGATCGATGAGTCCGGTTGGTCGCACAATTTGTTCTACAACCTGACCGCTTTCGCGTAGCTCGTACACAGTTGGTGTGGCGGATACATATAGTGTTTGACCGGTTCTGGCTTCAAATTCATCAAATGTCAGTGGTCGATTGTCGCGCGCGCTAGGCAGACGAAAACCATGTTCAACAAGGGTATCTTTTCTGGCCTTGTAGCCAAAATACATACCGCGGATTTGGGGGATGGTCGCGTGCGACTCGTCAATCACG
>JBBTRO010000159.1:0-6541 GCA_038065155.1 Patescibacteria group bacterium | reverse complement strand
CGTCTGTCATCTTTGCCCGGCTTGACCATGGCATAGATGGGCACGCAATCGAACCGGTATAATTTTGCGCCCCCCATGACCACCATTGAAAACGGATGGAGCTGTACCGTTTGTACTTCTCCAGAAACAAACTGTGAATTGGCTGTGTCTCGTACGTCAAATAATTCGGTCGAAATTGGCTCGGACTTGAGCAACTAGAAGCGCTCGCGGCGAATGTGAACTCATCGCCGCAGTCACCGCCGGGCATAATAATTTTGACATCGTAAACGCGCCCATTAGTCGTGTACGTGAAATCGGCATTATTATTTGTCACCGTGACCACGTCATGTCCGGCACTTGAAGCGGCCGCATCGCGCGATACATTATTTGAATAGGTAATCGTGCCAGTGCCGCTGTAAAAAACATGATATGAATTCGATGAACCACCCGGATACTTGCCCCGAGCGCCGCCGGTAAAAATCACGTTTGAATTTGTGCCGGTTTGCGGCCAGCCATTGGCATCATAGGTACAGCTTCCGGAGCAAACAAATGCTCGAATGCGGCGACCGGCATCTTTGAGCGCGTACTCCGAAGCCCAATCCCGCCAATGGCCGATATTGGTACCAAGCGGCGAATTGACGTTGGCGGTATTGGTGCCGCCACCGGATGTCGGAGGCGCCGGAGCCGGGCTAGGTGCTGGCGCCGGCGCGGGAGCTGGCGCAGGTGCGGGTGCTGGTGCAGGTGCTGGTGCAGGTGGCGGCGTTGTAACAGCGCCACAACTTTGACTTGCCAAAAACCAGCACGTATAAGGAGAATTAAGGAAGAATGTCAGGAGCCTCTCCCCAATTTTGGTTTCTGCAGCGACGGACGGATGATTGTCATCCTGTGTTCCGTCAGCCGTGCCTGGCCGATCAAAATCTCCTGGATACTCCCAGTAAAATGGACTGCTCGCGCTTGCCGGATCCCAAGTCAGGCCAGTACGTCTGGCGTTGGTCGGGACAACGCCGGCTCGATCAGTAATATCAGACCAAATATACGGTCCCCAGGCAACCCAAGGCGCTGTACCATTACTATAATTCAAGTCGCCGGCGCGAGTATCTACCACCGTACCGCCGTTTGCCATTTGATCAATTTGCGCCTGAATCAACCACTTAACCGAAAAACCACTCTCATACCCTTGCGGCTCAGGACTTATCCCCCGATACGTGCAATTCGCCATGCTGGTGATAAAAACCTGGCGTAAATTTGGGTAACGAATCTTCATGGCACGCACGATTTGACCAAGCTGTGTCTCTAAAACATACGCATCGGCACTTGCGCTGGGCAAAGAACTTGGCGGCAAAGCATTACCTACCTTGAGCCACACCACCTGGACCTGTCGCTCACTGTACGAAGAAGCCGGCGTAAGAACATACTCACGAGTAACTTCGTAGTTGTTGACTCCTTCTGTCAAAGCAAAAGGCTCAACCCAAAGAGGTGCCGATTGGCCCCCTCGAGCCCCATTCAAAATGTTAAGTGTTGTATGATTCACGCGAGAATCGACCGCGGCTCGACCCATAAACGACCAGTCAGTTGGTGGCAAGGATGGACCATTGCCACGCTGGCAACACCAAAACTGCGTTGAATCACTAAGACCAATGGACAATAATATAGCCTTCCCGCCAGAACTTGAATTTCCATTTGTATCCAATGGCTCCACCAAATTAGCGCGTCGTGTCCCTTCTTCATGATGAGCAGACGGCGCTTCATTCGAAGCGTTTGGGTACAAACCACCCATGAATTGACCCAAATATAAACGATTCCCCAAATCCGTGAGTGGAATCATTTCTGTTCCAACCGACGAGCCTGGCGTCACGGGCGCTGGACTGGGCGACGGAGCCGGTGATGGTGATGGCGATGGCGATGGTGAAGGAGATGGAGCTGGCGATGGTGCCGGAGACCCCCCGCCCCCACCGCCTGGCGGAGAAAGCGATGGCGGCACAGAAGACGCCGGCGTTGTTACGCTCGCCTCTATGGTATAAGTAGAACCACCGGCGCTATTCAGAGCGCGAACTTGATACCCATAAAATTGATTGGCTGAGACTGTAGCGTCGACATAGGTAATGGTATTCTTCGACAGGACTGCCAAATCAGCATACGAACCAGTCGTGCCCGCTCGCCGCCGGACTACAAAATTGTCTTCATTGGGAGAGTTATCAGCCCAGGACAAGGTGATGCTTCCAGCAGAAACATTTGATAATACCAAATTTGTCGGCGCGGTTGGCAGTCGAATTGGCTCTGGTTCAGGATGATCAGGCGGAGGAACAATCAAAGTTGGCGTGGAATAATCCGGGAACACCTTATCAGCCGGCATGATCACGATATGATCGGCTCGATAATTTACCTTCAAATACTCATAAGTAGAAACATATTGCTTGGCCAGCACTCCATTTTCCGTCCGCAATATATACACCCGTGAAGAATCGGCATACTTAAAAGCCAAACCCTCTGGGTAAGATGTTGAAGAAGTAATGCTCGGCTGTACTGGAAATTTATCAATGACTCCCTTGAAGACATCCTCAACCCAACTCCACTGAAAACCAAGGCCAAGAAAAACAGCTTCCGATTCGATCGGGTACAATTTGGCATCAAGCAAAAGATAGACCTTCGGATCGTCAACAGTCTTCAAAAGCGATCCGCTTTGGAATGTGCGGCGAGATCCCCACGGCAGAAAAGACAACGGGTGGTCCGGGATAGCATCAAGAGCGCGCTGTGAAGCAATCTGGACATACTGCCAGGATGAAAAATGGGAAAAAAACACTGCCGGATTCCTGATCGGACGCTTGCGGCAATCTGAGGAAATATAATACACACCTGGGTTCCCATTCACTTTGTATGGTTGATCTACCAACATGGTGCAAAGAGGAGGAGGTGGAAAGGTTTGCGCCAAAATTGCCTGAGAAGCTCCTAATGTAGCGATAATACCTAAAAATACCGCTACACCAAGTATGAAAAAATGTCTACGCATATGTAATAAATTTGCTTTTAGTTACCTTGGGTTGACACAAGGTAGTATAAAAAGTATTAGAAGAATTGTAAAGGGGAGTAATAGAGTATACGCTCTCCTCAAAAATTCCGTGACAAAGCCATCTTAGATGTATTCAATGTCTTCTTCAGGCAGCCGGCGCAGTCCCGCGTCTCCTTTCATTTCTTCGTATACATGAACGACGAGGCCAGGCACGCGAGCGATGATAAAAATGCCCTTCATCACATCCCACGGGAAGCCCATGTCAGAAAGAATGGCGGCCATAGAGCCATCAACATTTAGTGGTAGCGGTTTTGACGAAACGAGTTTTAACTGTTCAAACACGGCTTCGGCAAAAGCCGAGTGTTTGCCATACATACCAGTTTCTTTTGCAATCGCAAACAACGTATCGCTTCGATGATCATGAGTTAGGGTAGCATGACCATACCCAGGAATCCGAATTTTCTTTTCCTTCAAGTCCTTCACCAAACTAGCAATGTCCAAAGTATTGATATTTTCTTGGAAAAATTTCCCCGCGTCGCCAGTCGCACCACCATGTGATTCTCCCATCGCCAAAATGCCGGCGGCCACTGCCGTATTCACGCTATTTTTGGCAGACGCAACAACGCGAGCCGTCAACGCCGAAGCTGTGCCCGGTCCGTGATCGATCGCACTGGTCAAAATCGCGTTAAACATCTTTGTTTCTTTTTCATCCGGTAACTCACCTTTCAAGATTAAATAGATCGCTTCGGCAAAGGATTTTTTCTGCATGAGTTCTTCGAGCTTGTGCCCACGGATGATTTCTTCGCCGTTGTTTAAATTTGTAATTGAAGTTTTGAATTTCATAACTAAAAAATCTTAAATCGAATATGTCTTCACCAACTCAACTAAATCTTCATATCTCTCCGCAATCATAACACCAACCTCTCGAAGTGCCGCCTCTTTTTCGGCTGCACCCTGTCCACGGCCGACAATGGCTCCAGCATGACCGATATTCATGCCTTCCGGGAACATATTGGCAAATTTGCCGCCGACAAAAATCGCGAGCGGTTTAGTGTATTCTTTATTTTTGATAAGATCAACAATTTCAAATTCATAACTGCCGCCATGTTCGCCAAAAATCGCCACGACTTTCGTTTGTTCGTCTTTTTCAAATAATCGCAAGAGATCGGAATACGTCGTACCCATAAGAAGATCCCCGCCGACATGCACGGCTGTACTTTGGCCCATGCCAGCTTTACGAATTTGCCAGGAAAGTTCATTGGTCATACCGCCCGAGCGTGAGATAACACAAACTGACCCAGGCTGAAAAATCTCATTGACCAGCGGCCCGCCAACCACACCAATCCGACCGACACCTGGAACAATCAGTCCAAGCGAGCTCGGCCCGATGATGCGAATATTTTTTTCTTTGGCAGCTGCGAGACAGTACGCCGTATCTTGAATCGGGATCCGCTCCACAATCGCGTTAATGAGGGGTATGTCATTATCAATCGCTTCAAGAATCGCTGCCTTGGCTGCAAACGGGGGGACAAATATCGCCGTAACAAGCGAACCCCCTCCCCTCGTAGGGGAGGGTTGGGGTAGGGTCTCAACGAGGCTAGGATCCTCTGAACTCTCAATAAACTGAACTGCTTCTTTTACAGAATTAAAAATTGGCTTCCCTTCTACATCCTGACCACCTTTGCCCGGGGTCACACCACACACAACCTTCGTATGATAATCAAGCATGGCCTTGGCTGCTTTCTGCCCTTCTTTTCCGGTCATGCCTTGGACGAGGACTTGGGTTTCTTTGGTGATAAGGATGGACATAAAAATCTTATAGTTGAGAGATTGCTTCGTCGCTTCGGCTCCTCGCAATGACAGTTGCCCCATATTTTGCTAGTAGCTGTTCAAACACTGTCATTGCGAGCGACCCGAGGGAAGCGAAGCAATCTCTCAACACTCAATGTTACAATTCATTTGATATATCATCACAATTTGAATTATTTTTTTCAATAAGCGTAATCTTTTTTGCTCGTGAACCAGCTTTGATTTGCTTTTCCCGTTGGATCGCACTTTCCGGATCAGTAAATCGCTCGAAATAGACCAATTTGTACAATTTGTATCTTTTCGTAAAACTACTTTTATCATCCCGATGTTCCGCAACACGACGAATGATATTGTTCGTAACGCCAGTATAAATGACTGTATTATTTTTGTTTGTCATCATGTAGACGAAATAATCATAAATCATATTGTGTGTTGAGAGATTGCTTCGTCGCTTTGACTCCTCGCAATGACAGAAACCCTCTATGAGTCCTATATGATTCATAATACATGAATATTCACCCCACCTTCGCTAAGAGCTTCGGTGGGCAAGCATCCCCGCCAACACCTTCGCACTCTCGCTCATACTCATGTCTTTGTTAAACAATTTCATATGCAAGTGATTTCGTTCGCCGCAAGCGCGCATGAGTTCAAACGCCTCGGCGCTTTCTGGTCCGTCACGCCGTACGACAATCGGATACTGCGGCTTGATTTCATCGAGTGCGTCGATAATACCAAGGAAGGTTTCTTTCATGTTGGTAAAATTGGCAACTACGCCACACATCCAAAGGCCACGGATGCCAGGTTTTGATAAAACAATTTTTGCTAGTTGATAGACCTTCTCACGCGGCGGGTTGCCAGAATATTCGGTGTAATTGGCGGCTTTTAAACCAACGTTTTGAAGTGCATCCATGTTGGCAATACTAGCGCCACCGCCGTTTAGAATAAGGGCAATGTCGCCATCGAGTTCGATATATTTCCCCGCTGTACCCCGATAATAGGCTTCGCCTTCATCAATTTTTTTGACAGCGAGTTCGCGCTCGGTTGGGAGGCGTCCAAGCATGGTGCGTGGTTCAAATTTGGTCCAATCGGTTACTTCCAAGCCAGAGGCTTGTGGTGAGCTTGTCGAACCATGTCGAAAAAACGCGTCGTCATCGATCGCCACTTTGGCGTCGGCGGCGACGAAACGGCCGTCGGTGGTTTTGACGAGCGGGTTAATTTCGACTTGGCGGGTGTCTTCGGTTAGAAAGCATTCCCATAAAGACTGAGTAATATCCTGCAAACCCTCGTTGAGACCCCCCTCTGTATCCCCCCTACGAGGGGGGAGAATTGTATTATTTAAATTTTCGTTTTTTATACTTCCCTCTCCTCGTAGGAGAGGGTCAGGGTGAGGTCTCAACGCTGGTTCGCGGACATCAAGATATTCTTTATGGATTTCTGCCTCTGTTACATCTTCAATATCCATCCCACCAGATTTAGAATAAATGAGCATCGGCTGTTTTTTATTCGTATCGCATGTAATTGATATGTAATGTTCTTCCACAATATCCAATTTTTCTTCGATTAAGACCGCGGCGACATATTGACCGCGAATGTTCATTGCGAACATGTCTGAAACCGCCTTCGCTACCGCTTCGGTGGTCGAGCAAAACTTCACGCCATTATTCTTCCCGCGCTTGCCGGACAATACTTGTGCTTTCACCACAACATCTTTAATACCTAAATCACGATATGCTTTTTGCACATCGT
>JBBTRO010000158.1:0-8121 GCA_038065155.1 Patescibacteria group bacterium | reverse complement strand
AATCATGTCTGGATTTTTAAAGCCGGTAATGTCGTTGAGCATCTTTGCTCCAGCTTGCAGTGCCGTTTTTGCCACTTGCGGTTTGTACGTATCAATTGAAATTGGTGCCGTAATCTCTTTTGCCAGCGCTTCAATAATCGGAATCACGCGCCGCAATTCTTCTTCAATCGAGACTGGCTCTGCGCCCGGCCGCGAACTCTCGCCACCGATGTCAATAATATCAGCGCCATCGATGACCATTTGTTTTACTTGTGCGATAGTATATTCAAGTTTGTCAAAGTGCTTGCCACCGTCAAAAAAAGAATCAGGCGTAACGTTCAAGATGCCCATGAGGGTGGTTTTGTATTGTTGCAATTGCATAAATAAATCTCCTCCCCTCGTAGGGGAGGATTGAGGTGGGGTTCTGCTTAAAACCGAGAATTATGACTGACTGTTTATGAATGGAAAACGCCTTGTACAAGGTACAAACAACTCATTACCGTAAAAAGAAACTCATCTACTTCGATCCCCAACCCCACCCTACCCTCCCCTACGAGGGGAGGAGTTCTTTGTTGCACGTCGTTAACGCTTCTGGCACATACGCTTTACAAATCCCATCCAAAAATCCCCACAATGCATCGCGAGCCTCAACCAATGCATCCTCAACTTGTTTCTGAACCTCCGGCGTGGTTGCTTCTTTCTCAATCATCTTCCACCAACTATCTGCATGTTCCACATCCAAGACACTATGCACTTTAAAAAAAGCCAAACCCCGTTCGTCAGTGATCCCATAATGCTTTTCAAGTCCTTCAATCTTACTTTTCGATACTGCCGGTGTCTGTGATTCATACGCCGCCATCGCCGCACTGCCCGCAATAGGCGATCTACTCGCAAGCCGCATCAATGTCTCTACTGTTTTCCGAGTCTCCGGTAGAGCTTCCGTATTTTGCACGGCTTCACGCTTCACCCCAATCGCTTCGCCAAACCAAGTCCAAAGTTCGCGATGATTATTCGGCCCATGCTCTTCGTCATACAAATTATCCGTAATCTCCTGGCGAAAATTAACATCCTCACAGTTCGTATGAATCGCACTCAAAAACCGCGGAAAATTCTTTTCCAAATGGTAATACTGTTCGGCATACCTCTGCATCGCCTCGATCGGCAGTGTCCCCTTGGACCAGAGCTGGTAAAAGGGGTGTTTTAAAAGATGTTTTTCGTTGATAACTTCTCGAAGATGAGCGATAAAAGCTGTCTGAATCATAGATAATGGTCAAAAATGAACGATTTCATTGTAACAAGCCAAAAATATAGGGTCAATAGCTTTTTTGTTGAGAAGAATCGACAGCAAATTTACTTAATTTTTGCCAGCAACCTCAAAGTTGCTTCTACTGAAGGATTGTCCGAATGCATTAACTTCACTCTGCCACCGTAAGCACCAAAAATTGGCGTAATAAATTCATCCGCCCATGAAGGAGTGAATGTAACCACACCATCAAAATCAATTTCAATTTCTTCATTGTCAGGTACAGATTGAAGCGTTGAAAAAAAAGCGTTATAAGCCTCCTTGCCATCTTGTCTAGATGTTAAAGTTGTACCAAACTTGTTTAATTTAATAATCATAAGGTTAAATTAAAATTTAATTAAAGATACACACCCAGAATAATTTATATCACTGCTCTTAATATTCAATTCTTCTGATCCTTGTTTGATAAATAATTTTGCGCTACCCGAATAGAACTCGATACTAAATGAAATATTATCCGATACAACTTGCCTGACAAATTTTAATCCATTTCCTCTAGCCTCAGGCTTCCTACTAGAAATAATCTCGGTAAAAGCAACTTCTAAAGCCTCTTTGTCATTGTTTAAACTAGGTCTTACTTTTTTTAAAGTTTTTAAGAGACCTTGGCCACGATCCGCCAAAACAATTTGTCTTTTATTAAAATCATAAGCAAAAAATATACCCCGTATATCTGGCCAATTACCTAAATTGTGGTCATAAGAATTATTTCCGACCTCACCGACTATCGCAGTAATCAGAGGAAATATATTTTTGACTTCGTCTATTTTTGACAAATCCTTCTCCAATCTGCCTAAGCGTGCCTTGAACACAAGCGAATCGGGGCAATAATGTTCTGTTGGTGGTAAAGTAGGTAAACTTGTTACCCAATTTTTGGCAATAGCAAAAATATCTTGAAGATATAATTCGATTGTTTCTCGAGGATAATAACGATAACCATTTTTTTGTTGTCGTATGGCCTTTAATTTTCCATTTTTATCCCAACGGCGCAGAGTGTCGATTGATACACCCAAAAACTTAGCCGCCTCGTTTATTGTTATATAACTAGAATTCATATTCATATATTTAACCTATGCAAGTTAGCTATCAACCTATGCAAGTATCATACCATTAAATCACAACCTATGCAAGTATCCCATCAACCTATGCAAAATAGCTACAATTTAAACTAAAAGACCCCTGCCAAGATATGGCAAAGGTCTCCAAAAACTGCACTTTTGCCGGATGTCGGGGTGAAAGGACTCGAACCTTCGGCCTTCTGGTCCCAAACCAGACGCTCTAGCCAACTGAGCTACACCCCGCTGGTGCCGAGAGTCAGGATCGAACTGACGACGCAAGGCTCTTCAGGCCTTCGCTCTACCACTGAGCTATCTCGGCTTCTATTTTCTATTGTGGACCGTACCGGATTCGAACCGGTGACCTTTTGCATGCCATGCAAACGCTCTAGCCAGCTGAGCTAACGGCCCATCAAACAAAATCCACAGTATTTAATCATACAAAATCTAAAAAAGCAAACCTATATATAATACAACTGAAAAATACCAAAATCTAGAAATTGTTGTCTTTTATCAATTTTAGTAGTACTCTAATATGTGTTCCTCAGAGGAACACATTATCCACGTGGAACTTTTTTATCCGATAATCTTTATGGAAAAAACGGAAAAAGAAGAATTACCATCTTTAGATTTCATTGCGGGTCTTATAGCCGGAGAGGGCTCTTTCTTATGGATCCACCAAAATGGTTCGAAAATTCCAGTCTTCCAATTAAGGATGCATGCCTGTGAACGGCCTCTTTTTGAACTGATAAAAAGGAAACTTAATCTTGATGAAAAAATCTATGAATACACTCATCAAGGAAGACATAGTGTACTTCTAATGGTCAGAAAAAGATCAACTTTGGAAGATATAATTATCCCAGTATTTAACGGTCGCTTATTTGGTAAAAAGGCAGCTCAGTTTGAGTTATGGAAAGAAATCTTTCTTATCGAGAAGTTTGAAAAATTTGGATTAAAGATTGAAGAATGATTGTATAGACTATTGTAATCAAAATAATCATAAACCTAATTGATCCACGTGGATCAATTACAATTTACTTTCTAGTGAACTGGGTGATTACCTGCTTATAAAGAGGAAAAAGTGAAGTTAATTCTTCTCGGGAAGGCATGACAAAATTAGCAAAGTCAAATCCCGGCACTACAGTACACCCACATAAGCTATACTTTTGCCCGAGGCAGATCGCCGCCTGATATACATTTGCCGGCACAACCACTTGTGGTACTTCTCCTTTGCCAAAATTCTTTCCCAACCGCACTACAGAGTACTGTCCGCTTGGAGCTAGCATATGGATTTCTACCGGATCTCCATCATAATGATGCCAAACTTCATCAGAATTACGAACAAGATGAAAAGCAGAAAAGACTCCCGCCGAAAGAAGAAAATAAATGGCAGTAGAAGAGTTTGTCGGCGAACGAAAAGTTTCTCTATAAAATCCACCTTCCGGATGAGGTTGAAGCTTTAGCCTTTAAATGATGCCAGAAACCTCGTAAAGCATAAAACGTTCTACTTGATCCGCACCTTTGTCTCCAAATCATCCATAGACTTTAAAAATTCTTTCTCCAAATCAATATCTAGCTCAATAGCTATAACGATAATTGACCAAAGACAATCAGAAAGTTCATGAGAGAGCTTTTTATCTAGATCGTCTCCTTGTCTTAGGTTGTTTTTGGCCATAATCAATTTCATAAGATCGCCAACATCACCCACAAAACCCTGGGTGTAAGCCGAGACATCCCATTCGGCTTGACCATTTTTCTGATTAAACAACCGATAGGCCTTTTGAATTTCTTTGGCCCTTTTTATTATCTCCTTGAAGTCCATAAGAAAATCAAAGTTGTGGACCTGAGGGGAATCGAACCCCTTACCTCGGCAATGCGAATGCCGCGCTCTACCAGATGAGCTACAGGCCCATGAAAACTTCTTCATCTTAAACTAAAAATCACTAATCGTCAACCAAAACTAACAAAATATTTTACGACACTTTTTTTACTTTATTTAAAGCGAAAAATTTGCTACTACTGTCATCCATGAGGGAAACAAACTTTCCCATTTCAGCTATTCTGCCTTCTTCAAAGACATAGACCATATCACAATTCTCCAAGGTTGAAACCCGATGTGCGATGCTAATAATCGTACGATCAGCGAGCTCTTTTTCCAACGCTTGTTGAATGAAAAGCTCGGTTCGGCTATCCACCGACGACGTCGCTTCGTCCAGTATGATAATCGGCGAATTTTTGCAAATAGCTCGAGCGATTCCCACCCGCTGACGCTCGCCACCAGATAGATAATACCCTCGTTCACCGACTAAGGTATCCAACCCCATAGGCAGTTTAGCAACTACATCGCTCAGTTGCGCTATTCGAAGGGCTTTCTTTACCGTCTCATCATCAATATCGCGCATGAGCGTAATATTGTCCCGCAAAGACAAATTGAATACCTCTGTCTCTTGTAAAACCAAGGTTACTTGATGGGTTTGCTCTTCGTGAGTTAAGTCATAAAACGACAGCCCGCCAATGGTATACGAACCCTGCGAAGGGGAGTAAAGACCAGCCAGAATCTTTGCGAAGGTTGACTTGCCACTGCCGGTCTTCCCCACAATGCCAATTTTAGCAAATCGAGGAATAGTTATGGTTACATCCTGGAGTGTCGCCGGGGCACTGCTTTCTTTAACTACTTGGCTTTCACGGTACGAAAAATCCAAATGGTTAATGTCAATACTTTTCCAATCAGAGGGTAATAGCGACTGCCCAGCAGTAATCGTCGGTTTGGCCGTAAAAATACCCATCATCCGGCCCACGGCTGACTTGGCTTCGAGAACAATATCATAGACTTCAATCATATCATTGGAATTTTCCACGACTCGTTGCATATAGCCATAAAAAATGACCATGGCCCCGGCCGTGACCAACCCTGCTACCACATCTTTACCGACGAGAAAAAGAAACATCCCATAACAAAGACCGTTAAACGCATGATAACATTTCCACATGTTAATCTTGATCCGACGTAGTGTATTCTCATGATCCCTCGTGGTACCTTCTTTCGAAGCAATGTGTTTCTTAAAATCCTTCCCAGCCCCAAGCGTTTTAATGGTTAAAATATTACTTAACCCCTCTACATACGAACCCCCCGCTTTCTCCAGCGACGAAAAAAATGCGTCATTTTCTTTTTGCACCCGGCGATTAAAGGACAAAAGGATGATCCAAAAACCAGTGACATAGATAATGAAGAAAAGTGCATATTTTACCTGAATAAAGCTAAAAACAATGACGACACCGATAATGGAAGCGACCGAGCGCATGATTTCTCCGTTTAATTTTTGATACAACGCTTTCAAAGAATCGGCGCCGTTTTTAATGCGTTGCGCTTTCGCCCCAGCGTTTTCATCCAAATGCCAGGCGAGCGAAAAATCGAGAAGCTTTTCAAACCCCTTCACTTTCGTCTCGTACATAACATCACTCATCAAATTGCCAATCGTTCGCTTCAGCGACAGGCGCACAAATGATACGAGAATAAAGGATGTCCCAAGCGTGAAGGTATAAATATAAAATAGGCGCAGAGAATCGCCGGGTTTGTATACGGTAAATAGATCGACCATTTTACCGACCATAAACGACGGAACAATCACGTAAAATTGAACCGTAAATACAAGGAGCGACAAAAACAGCCATTTCCATCTCGCTTTGTCCAAAAGAAACCAAAAAGACCGAAACAAATCAGACCAGCTAAAGTCTTTGGTATCCCGTCTATCCGAATAGCGACCAAATTTATCTGCCATAGTATAAAAGCCCTATTGTCAATCAAGCCCGCCGCTGGTGGGATCGACTTTCCATCCCTTTTTGAAATCCTTGCCACACACATCCGCAAGAATTTTTCCCTGAGGAACGTAATCGCACATTTGAAAACTACAGGGCTTGCCCGTTGTTTGTTCACATTCCTCTTGAGTAGAGAAAACAATCGGCTGCGGCTGTGGGGCAGAAGATTGATTTTTTGTCAAAGTGAAATATCCGGCTATACCGGCAACAAAAAGCAAAGTGAGGGTGATCGCAACATTTTTTTTATTCATACACCTGCCAAAACTTGTGTCCCTGGAGGGAATTTCCGCCATAGGCGGATCAGCCTTTGGCTGAGAACCCTCCTTAAAATTTTGTGCCCCCAGCACGAATCGAACGTACATTCCTCCCTTAGGACGGGAGTGTTCTATCCATTGAACTACGGGGGCAAAAAACTATCTCCCCTTTACCCCTGGTAACGCTGGTTTGGCCTGTACCCAAACCAATTCAAACATCGCCATCATAATATTTGCCAACACGCCATTCTCAATTGTTACACACATCCGGTGGGGTTGTTTCAAGAGTGCCATCATTACTTTGTTTTCATAAATATTCAGCTCTCCACCAAACTCAAGCAAATGTTTTACCTGTTCTGATTCTACCCAACGATAGATAGTATACGTCGCTGAACCATGGTAATTTCGAATCCACTCACGGCCAGCTGGGGTATTCAGGATCAAAACCCGTTCTTTAATCTTACGACGATTGCGTTCGCGATTATACCCTCTGGCCCATTCCAAAAATTCCGGCGCCCGCCAGCTTTCCACATCCAGTACAGACAAAATCTCTGTACTGGACCCGAGCGTTTCCTCCACCATATTCATAACACCCTTGGTGCCTTGAACATAGCGAACCACCGGCTTCTCGGCAATCTTATACAAAGTCATGAGTTCTGGCAAGACGGCTTCGGCCTTTTCTACCCGCCTTTGCCACACTTCTTTTTTATTTTTTACAAATTGAAGAACACTGCGCGGATGCTCAGCCACATACTGCATCTTTTTTCCTTCGCCACTCGCGCGATTTACCAGTCCATACCAGCCCAACTTTTCAAGCACATGATACCCAAGTGTCCGTGTTACGCCGGCTTTTTGCGTAATCTCACTCACAGTGGCGGGTCCCAATTCCAAAAGAGCGGTATAGATTTTCGCTTCTGATTCTTCAAGGCCGAGTTGTTCCAAAATATTATTTTCCATAACAGACAGAGTATACTAGCGATTATAAAATTTGTCAATAGTAATTTACAATTTATAAATAAAAATACATTTATAGCTAAAATAAGATAAATAACTTTAAATTTAAAGTATAAATATATTTACATTTTAGAACATCTACGGGATACTGCGACGTTACCAACACTCCTGTCCGGCCGGCAGGTGAGGGTAACGGCTCTTTTCGAAACTACGGCCACAGGAAAATAACAATGTCAACGGAACGTGCAACCTACTCAACCATCATCGATCCAAAAACCTATCGAGCGCTCATGACGAAGCAGCATCGGTACATCCAGGAATCCGATGAAAGAATCATCGCGGCCATTAAGCGGGAGAAGGAAAACATTGACCGGGAGCTCGAAGTGGTAGAGCTCGGTTGCGGACCGGCTCGACTGACCGAGCAGGTGGTGGCCTCGATCAAGGACATTCGGCTCACAAGTGTGGACCACGACCACGAGTTCATCCACTTCGGCACCAACCTCTTCAAGGAGCAGGGGTTGAACGGAAGATTCGTCCTCGGTGATGTGGTGGAGTACCGCCACACCAGCCTTGTTGGCTGTTTTTTCTCGCAAGGTATGCACCACCACATCCCAAAGGGAGAAAAGACCGCACTCTATCTCGAGGGTGTCTGGGCACAACTCGCACGCGGCGGTGCCTTCATTCTTTGCGACGAGTTCCTGAGACACTACACCAACAGCCGCGAGCGTTTGGAGGTCATGGTGATGTGGTACAGCCATATCAT
>JBBTRO010000157.1:0-8114 GCA_038065155.1 Patescibacteria group bacterium | reverse complement strand
CACCGGCAAACAGGGTTGAAGAGGCATTGAGGAATCCCGTCACATTAAGTCCGCCTTGGGCAGTGCTCGAGGCAGTGGCGAGGAAGCCAGTGGTGAGGGTGGATAGTCCGCTTACACTCATGGTCGATGAGACGGTCGTTGGGCCAGTGATGCTAAGTGCCCCACCGATACTACTCGAAGCATTGGCGATGAAACCAGAGAGAAGTGTGGCGAGATCTCGAACTAGGAGCGTGCTCGAGGCATTGAACGGTCTTGCCACCGTGAATGATCCGCCAACCGTGGAAGAAGCAGAAATAATCACCGACCCATTCAAGAAAAGATCAACCACCGAAAGTGAGGAAGACGCCGTAAATGCCCCCCTAATGTTGAGCGTACTCCCGATACTCGTTGACGCATTACTAATCAAACCCCCAGCGAGGGTGGTGAGCCCGGTCGCGAGGAGAGTGCTCGAGGCATTGAGTGGCCCGGAAACTGTGAGTGACCCAGCCACACTCGAAGAGGCACTCGAGATAAACCCACTACTCAAAGTCGAGAGCCCAAAAATTCTTTCAGTCCCGGAGACAGAGATATTGCCATTGGTATCAACAAAGAAGAGCCCCCCGCCATTGTTCGTGCCTTGACCAATGGTGAGGGTGGAAGAGACGAAGAGACTGGATGAGGCGTTGAGGGAACCGGAGATGGTGAGGGAGCCGGCGATGCTTGAAGACGCATTGGCGATGAAGCCGCTGGTGAGAGTGGTGAGGCCATTTATGCTTAAAGTTGATGAAACTGTCGTTGCACCGGTCACACTCAAGGTCGAGCCGACCGAAGACGAAGCATTGGCAATGAACCCGGAAAAAAGAGTAGCGAGTCCATTGGCGAGAAGAGTGGACGACGCATTGAGCGGACCGGCGATGGTGAGGCCACCGTTGACTGTCGAAGATGCGCTGGCGAGGAAGCCACTCGTGAGGGTGGTGAGTCCGGCCACGCTTAATGTTGAAGAAACGGTGGTGGCACCGGTGACCGAAAGCGTACTTCCCAAAGAAGTCGAAGCGCTGGAGATGAGCCCGCCAAAGAGGGTGGAGAGGCCATTGGCAAGGAGCGTGCTTGAAGCGTTGAGTGGACCGGAGACAGTAAGTGGACCGGCGATGGAGGATGAAGCACTGCCGATAAACCCGCCATAGAGGGTGGTGAGACCAGTGACTTGAAGTGTGCTCGAACCAAACAGTCCCCCACTGGCGTTCACAAAGACGAGGGGGGCGGCGGATGGGTCTTGGATGGAGAAAAGATTGGCCGACTGACTTGAGGTGGCACGGATAAGAAGTGGGATAGCACTGGTGGACGAGGCTTCGATGGTGAGAAGAGCCAGTCCGGCCGGAGTGGTGGTGCCGATCGTGGATTGGGTACTTGAGGCAGAGATGCTGGCGGCATTCACGGCATAGCCGGCAGAGAGGATGCGTTGGCGAGGACTTAAGGTTTCAAACGTGACTCCGGAGCAAGAACCGCTCGATTGAGCCGCCACCTCGACGTTGAGGTAGATCGTGTCGTTGTCGCGGAAGTTGTAGTTAAGATAATCCCCGCCGGCACTCGTATCCCCGATACCGGCGTTGTAGACACCGGAGACGACAGAGATGGTCATGGTAGAGGGAGTCCCAGAGGGCCACAGACGTGAACCGGAACCGACGGTGGCATTGTCGTAGATCGAGAAACGGAAGCAGTAACTTGTGCCGGAAGAGCCTCCGAGAAGGGAGCCGGAAGAGTCGAGGAGGCGGCCTTGGTGAGAGAGGACAAAAGGCACTCCAGCGACTGCCAAAGATTGGGCATCTGTAAACGCCAAACCAACGCAAACAAGAGCAATCCAAAAAATTGCGGAAAAAGAAAGCCGTAGTTGTACTGGCTTTTTATTTTTCATGAGACAGACAAGCTTTATTTAGTCTCACTTTGTTAAGCAGTATAACACTTTTTTACTCTCATGATAAGAAAAAAGTTAAAAAAGAGTGACTTATCCACACCTTAGACTATTTATAAAAATTTTGTAAAAAAATGTACTCATTGCTACCCGCTTCCGGCGGAAAGTAGATCGTATTGGGATCCTGGCCGCCCTGCCCCATGGGCAAAAACGGACATGCGTGCCGATCGCGATACTCCTCGCTAATAATCAAATCAGCCGGCCGGATGTTAAACTCCTCATACTCTTTGAGAACCTCATTTGTCATGTGATGAAACACGCTATCAATGGCTGGGCGATGCAGCGGCCGGGTAAATTTCATGGCAATATCGAAATTATCAGTCGCATTGTCCGGACCGCGCCGCAAATTCGCTGTACCAATCTTTTGTCCGGCAGCCACTGTCGAACCTTTACCAAGCGCTGGATCAAGCTTGATATGGAAAAAAATAAACTGCCATTGCCGAGGAATTTCTGGAGTGTCGGTGTGGGGTGTGAGCCATATCTGCTGGTCACCAGGGGCTCCGAAATCATCGTGAACGAGACTGACCTGGCCATCAAACGGAGCAAAAACCGGCACCGCATCGACAGTGCCGCGAAATTCCGGCTTTACTTTCACGTAATGCTTCAGTGATCGTGGTGATGCTTCAAATTTACCGGTTGCTACCATTGGGCCGCGATAGTCGTGACCGATGCAGCTGCGATATTGAGATAGCGCACTCACCTGTGAGAGATCGAACGGACTCGCAAAAATAAACCGCTGGCTCTGTTCAGCCACTGTCGGCAAACGCGAAAATCCAACCGTTATGATGGTGAAAATCCCTACGATAGCAAAAAAGGCAAAAAGGAAGTAACGTTTCATATATTCATACTCTCCCCTATTATATCCGATCGGATACAATAGGGGAAAGTGTATAAGATGATATTATGATAAGGAAAAATGCTGTCGAAGCCAAAAATCGTTGGACAAATAATCGGCACGAACAAACAGCGCTTCGTGGCGGACATGATACTTTGTCCGCAAAAGTTCCAAGACAATTTCACAATCATAGGGATATACCCAAACACTGTCTTGCAAACGGTAAAATCCAAGCTCGATAAGCGTGTGGCGCACCTGATCTCGTTGCAACCGATGCCTTTCTTCAATATCAAAAATTAAGAGACGCCATTTCTTGTCCCACCGTTTTGGCGTCTGGAGCACTTTCTTCTTTGTTTCATAGGCCAAAAGTTCGATCTGGCCGGTTGGTGTCAGCTTCAAATAATAACCGCTCCGACTCTTCACGAGTGTTATCAGACCGCGTCGCTTCAAATTTTCTAATGATTTTGCGGCAGACTTATTCGAAATTTTTTGTCCCCATTTTTTTAGTTTCATGATCTGCGGTATAACCTGAAGCGCGTTCGGCGCACCAACCATGACTACACCTAGTCCCACCAGTCCAATCCCAGCCAAAATCTGTCGCGCAATCTCACCTTTTTTAGTTTTTGCTTGCATAATCATATGTCCCCTATTATATCCGATCGTATATAATAGGGAAAAATTTAGGTTGTGGATAAAAAAACTTTCGGCGGTTCAAAAAGTTTTTATATCATTTGTCGATACAGAAGCACCAAGTGATTAACAGCGCATCGATCCACCTTAGTTACTGAGCCGAACAACTATCAATAATCAAGACGCTGCCGACCTTGTTTTAACAATAAACTGATAGGCCACGAGGTAAACCGTAGCAATAGCCAAAGAAAATCCTGTACCAACATAAACACCATAACGTGGATAGAGCATAACAACGCTAACCATGTATACCAAAAGCGAACCCAGGCCGCGCGGAATATGTTTAATAAAAGTATGAACGTGCTCTTTGCCATAAGTCCAGTGAATGATTAGGATAAGTGGGTAGAGTGTCACCGGAAAAGCGGCAAAAAGACCGGCCCAAGTAGAGCCAACCGCGAACGCTGATCCGGTAATCAAAAGCACAATAATGCCCGCCAGAAAAGCGCGCAAAAGAATGGTGGGTACATTCAATTGAATTCGTGTTTCAATTGTTGTGTCGCGTATAGTTCGGAAAAGAAAAATACAAATGAGAAGCCCGGTCAAGTATGTCAAAGTAGCTGTTACTAAATTAAAATCAATGGTATGCAGCAACCAAATTACCACAACAAAACCGATACATGCGCCAACAGACGACAGCACAATCGCGTGCACCCGATCGCCATGGACAATGGAGGAAATCTTGTAATAACAAAATAAAAATACAAGTTCCGCTACGAGACCGGCGGTCATATACACCGCGCTTTGGGCAGCAAACACAGCTCCATTTTCGATGCCGAAAAAAAATAGAACTATTGACGATCCGAGCGGATATCCGGCCAGAATCCCCGCCACGCGGGGGCTCACTCGTTCAGCAATTGACGATATTCCAAGGACAACACCAATGGTCACCAAGAGTTTAACGACGATAAGAAACATAGAAATAAATTTTGCTCCTCCGCCAGGACTCCCCGCCTTCGCTCCGGCTACGGCGGGCAGGGAACCTGGAACATATGCGTTAACCCGTCAAGCTCCGAGACCTGGATTCGAACCAGGGACATCCACGTTAACAGCGTGGCGTTCTACCACTGAACTATCTCGGAGCTTGCCGGGCAAGCAGCGTGGCGTGGCATTTACCCGCCGAAGCTTTAGCGTAGGCGGGCCTTTGAACTACAGAGGAATAAAAAACCCGCCAAAAGCGGGGTGGTTACGATTGGTAACAACCCCGTCAGGCATTATTATTGTTAACAGTTTGTTGCATACTAGAGGCAACTATAACATAGGGCGTAAGTGTTGTCCAATCCGGTAATTTGCGTTCGGTGTGGTAGGTAGCAAAGGCCATGACCAGGCGATGGATTTGCCAGGTCTCTGTGTCGCCCAAGGCAAAGCGCTCAACCATGCGCCAATCGCCTTTGCGGAGTATCTGAAGATCGCTCGCCTCTTTGAGACCGCAATCAATAATTTCTTCGCCAATTTTTTCTTTCGTGATCCGGCATGACGAACAGATGAGTCCCCCGCCAGCAAAGTAGAGCCCCTCCTTCGTCCGACTTGGGCGGACTACGGAAGGCAGGCTCAGCTCTTCTTTCACCATCGCTCGAAAGGTTTTAGCGCACAAGACACAGCGATCAAGAATTGGAGAAAAACCAAGCAGCGCGAGGAGTGACAAGAAAAAGCTATCAACGAGTAGCCAGCGGAAGATTTGCGTTTTTTCGACATGTGCCAACCAAGATTTAATCAGGGCAAAAAGTCGGCTGTCCTTTTGTCCGCCTTGGATTAAACGATCGGCCACAGCAATTACCATCTGCGCGGCCAGCATTTTTTCCAAGTTTGATCGGATATTGGGAAAAATAGAGAGCGGCTGGGCGGTCGTCAAATGATGAATCTCTTTCCCCGGCACTACCGCCAACATCACATACGAAAACGGCTCAAGCTGAGCCGAGAGTTTGCTCACGATTTTTTTTACGCCGCGCGCCAAGAGCTCCAATTTGCCATGGTCTTTCGTATAGACCGAAATGATTTGGTCGTACTCGCGCCAGTCGCGGCGGGAAAGAATGATGGCTTCCATAGTTGATGAGAAAATAGAAAGTAGAAAATAGTAAATAGAAGCCGACGAAAATTCTATTTTCTATTTACTATTTTCTACTTTCTAATTCAAGTTGGCAGCCACTTCGGCGCTTTTAATTCCAACTCCGAAATGACCGCGATATCCCCCACTCCAATCTTGCCCACATATAATTGTTTGAGACCTGCGTCCTTTTCTTTATCCAGATATTCCTTCACGAGCCGGTAGCCGGCATAGTACACGCTGTCGCGAGTGAAAGCAATCGGCTGGACGGTATTCGCGAGTCCGCGTTTGGCGCGAACGCATATATTCCACGCCATCGTATTGTCGACATGGTACGTGCTCATGAGTTCAGAAAACACATCCGAAAATGATAAACGCTGAGCGAGATAAATCGCCACGCAGTGGAGCATGGGCAAAAGTTCCCGAGTGCCCATAGAAATACCCAGCTTTTTTTGATTATAAATAGCCAACCCTTCTTCGGTCGCGAGATACTGAGCTGTGCCCAAAGCAAAGATAGCATACGGCTGGCGGCGCCCATTTTCCAGCCGATAAATATGCGTCATAATCTCGTGCGCGATCACACCCTGTAGGCGATGCTCAGTAAACGAAACACCCTCTTTGAGCACGATCGTTTTATTTTTGGAAACAGCGATGTCGGCGGCCGCATTTTTGCGCACATCAATTTTCCAGTGCTGAAGCTCGTGAGCGTGCAAAAAATCGGTTAAGCCCTTTACAATCTGACCAGTACTGAGTGGCTGACTCGAGTCTTCTCGTACCATGCTCTCGAGTATGGCGGCTCGCGCGGCCTGATACAAGGTCTCGGAAACACCGCCATAAATTTCTTCAGACCGTCTCTGGAGTTCTGGCGTATCGATCGCCTTCATGAGACCAAGAATGGAAAAAAATTCAAAAATTTTCTGGTGATACAATTGACTGAGCGGATGATCCGGTACCGACGGCAAGGCGCGCAATTCCCGCTCCAATTCATCCACGTCAGAAATGGGACGATACTCAAATACGGGAGAGGCAATCGGATGTCGAAGAAATTCTTTTTTAGCCACTCCCAGATTCAAAGGTTTCAGAGCGGCGATCGTATTGAAACGATGGTGAATGGAGCGAATTTTTCGATCAATGTTGCGAATGATCCGCTCATTCCTTTGCGCGCTATCAACCGACCTGGTATCACCCATGTCTTCTTTTGTGAGTGCCGGATCGACTAAAAAATCAGACAAAAATTTCCCGGCAATAATAATGTCATACGGCTCCTCGTTCGGAACCGTCTCTGTACCGACTGGCAGGACCAGCCGCTTGCCTCGAAGTTTAACGGTCACGAGCGGTTCGGGAAGATCCTGCATAAGCGCGGAACGAATGCTGTTATGCGTTGCGGTCAGATCAATTTTTGCGCGCCATTCTTGCTCGGGTTCGCCGAGGACCAAAATTTTTTCATAGGGACCAATCACCTCTTTTGCCATAAGTTCGTCCGGTGTCTCATGTCGGCCTTCGCCAAAAAGCACTTTGCACGCCGCGACGCCTTGTTCGGCAGTCAGCGCTTTGACATCGGTAATTTGCTCCAAACGTTTTCGCAAGGGAACCTGATTGGCAATTTGTACTGAAAGTCCGGGACGAGCATTTAGCTCCAGCACCTTTAGCCCAGTCTTGGTCGGAGCAATGTCAGCCGCGAGATAGCCGATGTGGCTTACCTGTGCCGTCCTAGCGGCGGTCAAAAGGACAGCGTCCCAATCCTGAATTTCAATTTCACGGACTGAAATTCCGCCTGACAGGCGAGTAACAAATTTTCCCTGACTGACCGCATAGGTCGTTTTCCCGGTCGCGATATGGATGCCGATACCGATGGCGCCCAAATGAAGATTGGCCTTGCCATGGGATTCAATTGTTGGAAGCCGAAGCATGGCCAAGACCGGAATCTGCTTGAACACGATCACCCGAAAATCCGGCAAACCCCGAGTGACATAAGGCAGAAGATACGAAGCCGTTTCCAGACGCTCCTCGATAAGAGCGGTATCGCGCAGTCCGGAAATAGCGTACTTTCCTTCCAAAATTGAAATGATATGAAGAAAAAGCTCTTCCCAATTATAGACCGTCCCCGCCGCGTCGGTATAGAGTTTACTTTGATGCTCAACAATAACGATAATCCCCTCTCCACCATAGCCGCGATTCGGCTTCACCACAAAACTCTTTGGGAGGGCGGCTGGATCAAACGCCCGGAGCATTCTCATGTTTTTTATGACGGCATAGACCCGCGCCACGCCAATGCCGCGCGATTCCAGATATTGTTTCGTAAAGAGTTTATCATCGGCAAAACGCTTGTTCGCTTTGGAATTATACCGCTCGATATACAAAAGATTGCGCGCGTTCATTCCCAAAATTTCTTTGGAACGATGGAGAAAAGACATATTACTCCTCCGCCCCTTGATCGCGGAATAAAGTTCTAAAGCGCAGATATTCATCAAGCCTTAGGCCCGAAAACTTGCCAAATAAATACGTGAGCAGGAACGCAAACAAGACTGCTTCCGGCCACGACTGCACGAAGTTCACGACTCTCCCCAGGCTCATGCCATAGGTGCACACCAAGACGATAA
>JBBTRO010000156.1:0-7215 GCA_038065155.1 Patescibacteria group bacterium | reverse complement strand
ACGAACAGAAAAGATGATGCAACGCCGAGTGACCAGGTCATTGTCATTGATCCATTGAATGATAAAATTACAAAACGCATTTCTCTATCTCCAGAGAATCATCTGGCTCATGTTGTCATTTCACCCGACAACAAAAAAGCATATCTGACTGCCCAAGAAAAGGGACTTGTCTATATTATCAATACCGCAAACTTTGCAGTTGAAAAAACGATTAATCTTGGGGCGCAAAGCGGCCCACATGGTTTGAGAATCACTCCGGATGGGGCGCAAGTATTTATCGCGCTTCTCGATGGGAAGGCTGTCGCAATGCTTGATACAACGACAGATGAAGTTGAGGAGTACCCATTCGAGAGTGGGGCAGTGCAGACTGCGGTTACTCCGGACGACCGTTTCGCCTTTGTATCGCTCTACACAACCAAGCAAATTGCGCGATTAGAGAGAGCTTCCGGGAAAATAGAAAAAATCGGCCTGCCAAAAGAGGCGAAGGGGCCGGTTCAGTTGTATCCAACGCCAGATTCACGCTTCGTCTACGTTGCTGATCAAGGCTATTACTTCAATCAGCCGACAGGCGATAAAGTCTATCGGATTTCTGTCGAGAACGGAACTGTTGACCAAACCATCTCTGCCGGATCTGCGCCGCACGGCGTGGTTGTTGATTCAGCCGGAAAATTTGTCTACATAACAAACTTATTAAGCGATGACGTGTCGATTATTGATGTGGCCACAGGAAAAGAAATCGCGCGTATTCCTGTTGGCGATATGCCGAATGGCATCAGCATCTGGCACCGAGCGAACGGTGGCACTCCCTAGGTATAAGGACGCACCTGGCAAATGTCCGGGGTGCGGTATGGATTTGATACCGCAAGAGAAGCCGTTGGCGAACTTGCCGGGCAGTGAACATGTTATGATCTCAAAAAAATTACAACAGATACTTGTACTCGCGATCCCGCTATTTATTGTGCATGGTTTGGAAGAGTATGCGACCGGTTTTTATACCATTGACCCGATCTTCAAATTTTTCTTTCAGGCGTTTGGAGGCATGACGGTGTTTCAGGCAACCTTTTTACTTTTTCAAATTATGTTTTGGTCTTTGCTTGTGTTTTCGGCTCTACTCATTTCTGGCAAAAGATGGCAACTGTGGCTACTGTCCATCCTCGGCATTATCTTCTTTTTTGAAATTCATCACATTATTGAAGCAATATTTCGCTGGCAGTATTATCCTGGTATGATAACGGCGACACTGTTTCCTGTTGTTGGTATTTTCTACTGGAAGGAATTGGGAAGAGAATTTGCTAAATAATGGAGTCGAAACATAATCTATGCCATATCAACCAACCTACAAATATCTCCCGCCGGCCAGTTACTCTTGGGGTACGCCACTTTATGATTTTTTCTGCACCATCCTTGGCCTGGGAAAAAAGTACAAGAAAAAAGTACTTGCGGCGCTCCAGATAACATCCGGCATGGCAGTCGCGGATATTGGCTGTGGGACTGGCGTATTTCTCGCCATCGCAAAAGAAAACTATCCGGACGCTCGTTTTATTGGCCTTGACCCGGATAAAGAGGCGCTCAGGATTGCCGAGCGCCGACTCAAAAAATCCGGACACGCGGTCGAACTTATGCACGCCTTTGCCGAATCACTGCCGTTGCCTGACCAGTCAGTTGATATCTGTGTGAGTTCACTGGCCTTCCATCACATGCCGGATGATATTAAAGAAAAAGCGATCAAAGAAATTCATCGAGTGCTTAAGCCCGGCGGTACGGTCGTGATTGCCGACTTCGGCGCCAGTCATAGTACCTTTTTCCGCAAAGCCTTGTTTTTTGAAAAGGTCGAATACATTGAAGGGAATTTCAAGGGTCTCCTTCCGAAATTTCTGCGGGAAGCGGGATTTTCCGAGCCCGAGATTGTCGGCCGTCATGCACCGGGGATTGTATTTTTGAAAGCGCGAAAATCTTTATGATCCTATTTTTTCTTCTGTTATTTGGTTTGCTGGTTACCGTGAACCACGCTCGAATGTTACAGCGGGCGCAGGGGATGGTGGGTGCGCCATATGGCGAGCGGGAGAGATTGTGGCGACGGCATCAAGCACTGAACGGGACACTCTGGGTATTTTTGTTTCTCGCGATTGTCGCGGCTGAATTCTTTTTTTCATACGGAGCCACAAAAATGATGCCGCTTCCGGGCGTCGTTTTGATTGCGTTCGGGTTTATCCTAGTCGTCTGGAGTCGGCTCATTCTTGGCCGCTCCGGCGCCATGGGGATCCGTTGGTTTTTGCCGGAAAAAGTCGCGGCGTGGGAAACACGCGGGCCATATCGCGTGCTCGCGAATCCGATGTATGATGGATTTATCCTTGTCCTGCTTGGCCTGGGTTTTTGGTTTGGCACCGCTGAAAATTTCGTTTTAGCGCTTGCCAGTTTTCTGCTTTTGAGTGTATATTTAGCGAGGACAGAGAACCATGGTCATAATGACCAAATTTTTTAACTTAATTTTATGTCAACAACTAAATCATTTGTTCTACCAATCATCGTCGCCGCGGCGGTTGGAAGTGTAACCACACTCTTCCTTATCGAGCAAATTGATAAACGAGGAAACAAAGAGCACGAGCTTATAAAAGAATTTTATCTCACCGAAAACGCCGTTCATGTGAGTCCGCATGGCCTTCGGGGCAAGATGGACAAGGGGGACGACAGTTTTGTCTTGGTTGATTTGCGAAGTCAGGAAGAATACGAGCGCGAGCATATCATCGGCGCGGTGAATATCCCGGCCTACTCGGATCCGAATACGTCTGCCTACAATGATGTGGACAGGATTGTCGGCTCATTCCGTACGCTTATCTCGGAAAATCCTGACAAAGATATTATCGTCTACTGCTATAGCACCCCCTGCATGACCGGCCGAAAAATCGGCAAGATGCTGGTCGAACATGATATCTACGTGAAACACCTCGGCATTGGCTGGAATGAGTGGCGCTACTATTGGAATTTGTGGAATCATGAGCATGAGTGGGACGTGAAGAAAGTGGAATCATACATTTGGAAGGGCGCCGAGCCTGGCGGTTTTGCGACCACAACACAGAAAAACCCATCGGCGTGTTCGGCGGGCGGGTTTGGCTGTTGATTTGACACCATAAAAGATCCATGGTGTACTCTATACATATGCAAGGTATCATCCGTAAAATTCAGGCTTTGTCATCAAGCTCATCCTGCCCCACACAGGCCGGTTGAGCATTGTATTTTTATCCAAAAATATACTGCGCAGCTGGCCTTAGAGGCCAGTTTTGTTTTCACAAGGAGGAAACATGGGAAAATCATGGTTGACCAATGGTCTCAGGATCTTTGAATGGGTGCTGCAGCCGCTCAAAGAAGTGGTCTGGCAAGTTGAGGGTTGGAATGGCAAGCCAATCCTCTATGGAGATGAGACTTCGCTCTTTATCTTCGACCCGGATCACCACCGCCTGCATGCACTGAGCCGGGGGACATACCTGCGGCACAGAATCATTGACCGTATCGGATCGACAGAGGAAGGAGTGGGATCCGATGTCGTGGTTGGGTTTCGGGTACAACTTAGCCTGCCAAGCGAGGTTCGATTGGCCCGTAGCATAACCAAACAAGAGTGGCTCTATCTGAGGGCACTCACGCGGGATTGTCGGCGTAGCCGAGAATTTCTCGCCAACTTCCCGCGGAAAAACTGAACCAAACGGCCAGCTGCCTAGAAGCCGAACTAGTAAAAATCGGCACCAAACAATGCGCGCATTGCAAACAAAAAATCTTCTGCTTAGGAAGATTTTTTGTTTCTCTCTGGGCATAGAGATGTGCGCCGGGTTTTTTACCAGGAGTTTCTGGCAAACTCGATTTACTGAAGAATTTGGTATGGGCTAGGTCAATCACGGGAGCCAGAAAAGGAGTCTGAACTATACAAATATACAAGAATTATTTATACTTAAACTGAGATTTTATTTTTAGATACGTTGGTATGAGTCGAGAAGGACAGCCTGGCCATAGTTCTGAACCTGGATTAGATCTAGAAAAAAAAGAAAGGACAGAATTTGAGGAGGCACCAGAAGAGTCGTTTGCGATGGATACGGTTGGAGAGGGAGAAGGGGGTGGCGATTTGGATCGAGAAATTGATATACATACAGCCAAGAAGAAGGACAAAAAAGCACAGCCTCGAGGCCTTATTAATCGCGCCAAAGGTTTGGCTCGAGTGGCCGCAATTGCGACTGCTGCGACGATTGGCGGCAAATTTGCGTATGACTCATACGAACAAGGCCAGAAAGATGATCAACCAGTGGCTGTTTTAGGCACTGAATTTACGCGGGATCAATTCACCTTTGATTCATTTGGCGACAAAAAAATCGTTCTATCCGCAGAGCAGGCGGCAGAAGTTTTGAAAAATCCCGAACTTTTGCGGGGAAAAAGCTGGCAGGCCGATGCGCTTTATTGGTTGGCTGATCACTACCCACAAGAGGCTATTAGCTATGCAGTCAACTATTTTTCGTATCTTGGTTCAAACCAAGGGAATTTTGAAAAAATTATAAGTGGATGGGCCAAATGGTATCCTGAGTTTTTTTTAAAACATTTTGGGGAAAACAAAAAACTTCCCGGAATGGAAAAGGTGTTTTTGGAAGAGGCCTTGCCGAAGTTGCAACAACGTTACTCTTTCAATCTAGTCGAGCATTTTTCCAGTTATCAGGACTGCAAAGGGGCAAATGATATTTTGGCCAACGCGGTTTCTCATTTGAGTCCGCAGGAATTTTTGGAAACTGCAGATATATGCCGCCATTTGCCAGACAGCGACAAATTTTTCCGCTCGGCTTTGCTGGCTTTGGAGGGAAACTCTGATGGTCTTCTTATTCAGTACGGTGGGAAATATGCAGAGTACGCGGGCGGAGAGGACGTGTTGCGGCGCGCTGTTGAGCGAGAAGCAAAAGAAGGGCGTGAATCAGTCCTGCAGTTTGCCGAGGTCTTTGCAAATAAACCATGGGCTAGGACGCATGTGTCGGCCGTCGCCAAGGAGCATCCCTATTGGCGATAGAGCACAGACGAAATTACGCGGCAGTTGAGGGCGCTGTAGACATCTTTCGGGTCGCATTTACTGACGTGAAAGGCAATCTGGCCGCGGCCAAATACGAGGCCAACGAAGCGGCGATTGGTTTGATAAGTAATGTCAGCGCTTTTGCGGATGTTTCAGACGCCGAGGCAACGATACGTAGCGCTTTTGAACATCTGTCTCGCCACAGGGAATACGAATTTTTTGAGACAGTGACAAATGATCAGATTAAAAAATACGACTGGCTGGGTCCAGTGGTTCGATCGGTTGCCGCGAGGGCGCCTCTGTATGCCGTTCGTTCATTTTCACATTATAACCAAATGGCGGGGGCGGAAGAAGTTTTGCGTACAGCTGTCGACAGTCTTATGCCTCGAAAGAAGGACTACGATGTCCTGAATGCCGTGATAGTGGTTGCCCCCGTGCTCTGCA
Source organism: Patescibacteria group bacterium (assembly GCA_038065155.1). GTDB lineage: Bacteria > Patescibacteriota > Patescibacteriia > Magasanikbacterales > UBA922 > JAHFIC01. The sequence continues at coordinate 1,736 of JBBTRO010000156.1, read as the reverse complement.
CATCCGAGTGGGGGCGAACCGCGCTTCGTATGGTCGCGAAAACAAACCCTGGTCCTTTTCTTGATAAGTTCTCTGATTCTCAGAGAGAGTTTGGTCCCGACGCCATTCTATTTGCTGATTCGTTTGCCTTGGAATTCGCGGTCACCGATGCATGGTCATTTTATGAGTACATAGGAAAGATTCCTCAGAATGATGTCGCGCGCATAGAGAAGTTTTTGGTCTTTGCCAGTGAAAAAATGGTACCCGAAGATTTATTACGCAGGCTTTCTGATTGGTCGATGCGCGTACCAACCAAGACTTTGCCCCGATATCAAGAATTGTTACAAAAAGTCGGTGATCGGCTGGCGCCGCAAGGGCGGCTAAAACACAAGGTTCTTTTCCAAGCCGCTCCAGAGTGGCTTGACATCAAAATGCGGGAGAGTGTTGCTGTCGCGTCAGCAAAAGATATCCTTGAAGCCGCGCAGAATCTTTTGCTGACAAAACGCGATTAGGCAATCGAGCGAGTGAAGACCGCAGTCGAAGCGGCCACACCGGAAGAAGTGATGAACGTAAGTCAGGTGTTGATGGATCTGGCTCCGACAGATTGGGCGCGGTCTGTAGTCAAGGCTTCAGCGGAAAAGGTAAAACCAGAGATGCTCATTTATCATGGAAGGACGCTTACACAGATAGATACAAAGTGGGGTGAGCAATTGCTTCGAGAATCGGTCGAGGAATGCGGCTTAAGGGAGCTTTCCGTGGGTGCGTATTCGCTTGCTTTTGTTGGTAAGGAGTCGCTGGAGAAAATCTTTGTTAAAAAGATTCTTGCCAATGATGTTGACGCGGTGCGTTACGCGAATGATTATCGCGAGTACGTGCCCCAGGCGGATATGTATCTCTACAGCGCTGTCGAGCGCCTGATTGAGAGAAATCCAGGTTATGTGCTGGAGATTTTTGATTCTTACAGACACCATCCACGGGGAGTCGAACTCCTCAAAGCCGCTAGCCTGAAAGCGGCGCAAGCAGACCCGAAAAGTGTTTTTCAGCATGCCGAGCGTATTGGTGAATTTTTGCCTGCCGACAAACAAGTGATTCTTGAGTCCGCTATCATCAATCATCCGGTTGGCGCCATCGAGAGGATATATACTAATCGGAGCGCAGGCAATAGTATTCGTCTTGCCATTGTAAATAGCGATCGGGTAGAATTGAAAAAACTCCTGGAGATTGCGCAAGGCGGATTTCAAGGGTCAGAGCAAAAATCAAAAATGGCAGTCGTTGCCATGAGGTACCCGAGTTATCCGGTTCAAGAGCTAGAGCGTATTGCTCGCGACCCGGGTGCGTTTACGAAACTCTTATTGTCACTGCGATACACCCCGGACGCGCCAGGGAGATACTCGGTTGATGAGCTTGTTGCCGATAACGCTCGAGAAGTCGTACGAGAGATTAACGATCTTCACAATGAAGCAGATGATAAACGGTTTGCGGCCGTGCGCAACTATAATGCGCTTGAATTATACACGCTCATGGTCTACGGAGAGGACGAGCTGTTTACCTCGTCATACAATGGTTTATTTTCTCGGCTGATGACAGGCTTGAAAGGGGAGGGGATCGCTCCGCAGGATTTATTGACTCGTGTGGGATATGAAAAGCTGAGACCATTTATTCGGCTTGCTTCACAGTATCACCGATTGCCAGAGTGGTTGTCACAGATGAGTAGTAGTGACCAAGAGACGATGATCACTCGTTTTGTCCAGAATATT
>JBBTRO010000155.1:0-5388 GCA_038065155.1 Patescibacteria group bacterium | reverse complement strand
GTGCGGACGTGCCAAAGGCCACGACTGTCAGGCCGATCACAATCGGTCGTATTCACAGTCGACTGGCCAAGACGAGGCGCCGGTGACAAGCCAGTCTGCCCCTTTAAACAAAAGAAGAAGACCCGCGATAATAGAAAAAAGCGCTGTGATCATAGAACTAAATCAAAAATTTAAATAAATTCTTTGCATTTTCTGTACTGGCTTTCTCCACTTCTTCGATTGACACCATCTTCACCTCTGAAATCTTTTTGGCCACGGCCTCAACCATCCAAGGTTCGGCACGCGTACCGCGGTACGGAATGGGTGCTAAATACGGTGAATCAGTTTCAAGCACAAAGCGGTCCATCGGCACATTTTTTACTACCTCGAGAAGATCATGTTGCGCTTGTGGATCAGACTTTTTTGGCGGAAAGGTGATTACACCAGTAAAACCCAAGCAAAGGCCCATCTTTATGTACTCTTCCGCGTGCGTCCAGTTGGAAGTGTAGCAATGAACTACCCCCCTGACCCCCCCTCCACCCCCCCTCATAGGGGGGGAAATTCTATTTATAAGTTCTTTTAACAGTTCAATGAGTTGATCATGCGCATCACGACAATGAATGACCAACGCCTTGTCATGCTTTTGTGCAAATTGAAAATGCGCCATAAACACTCGTTTTTGTTTTTCTAGGACTGTTTCAAGCGGAACATTTGGCGGCAGGTGAAACAAATCCAACCCACACTCCCCAATCGCTACTACTTTCTTCGACTGTACCAACTTTTCATAATACGCTTCGTCAAAATCCTCCTCCCGACTCACAAAGTGAGACTCTTCTTCATCAATATGCGTTGGAAATAAATGATTGGGGTGCGTCCCAATGGAGGCAAACATCCAATCGTACTTCTCTGCTAGTTCTACTGCCAGGCGGCTGGTATCTTTTTGCGTACCCACCAAATTAAGCATTGTTCCCTTGGCTCGGCAACGCTCAATCACGGCCTCACGGTCGTTTTTGTAGCCTTGAAATTGGATGTGACAATGGGTATCTACGAGCATATGAAAACTCCTTTACTTCTTTCTTCTTTTATCTGAACCAAAGAGATAAATTCCAAAATAGATCCTAAATCTTTGTGAACCAACCGGTACAGAGACGGTCACGTTCATCTTCATTTTGTGCTCATTCCAGGTAAGGTCTGGAAAGTTTGCTGAACAGTCTGCCACCCATCCATGGTATTGTCGTTGGATCATAGTCTGTAGTCCATCAAGAATTACCGGGAGCACGTCAAGCCTACGAGACTGTTCCTTCATAATCTTGTCCACACGGTGTTCATGTAAATGCTTCATCAGTACATTTAAGATAGAACCTCGGATTCTCTCTATAAGATCCGTTGGAGCCTGATCAGGAGAATCCGTGTGCTCCTCATCAGAGGAAGACCAACTATCACAATATGGTAACCGTATTCCTTCAAACTCCAACTGCCCTATAATTTCCTTTAATTTTTTCATGTGGAGGCCCATTTGCCCAATAGCCTCCTCTATTTTTTCCAGATGGGGAAGAGCATCTTTATAGTTGCCCCAAGTAATTAATTTAAGCGGGCCACTTAACAAGATATCGATAGCTTCCTTCTCTTTTCCCCCTTCATCGACGTATCTTTGATACGAGGGTGGATATGCTCGTTTTTCTTCAAGACGTGTAAATGACTGCGATCTCCCAGTATTAACTTCATCATATGTTTTTGATACCGCCCGCACTCTTTCCTGGTAAGAGGAGCATAAATCTTTCATTTTATCCGGGAATTTTAAAAGGGGAACTCCAATAAGATGATAGACGATTAAGGCACGATTATCCTGACCGCTCCAAATTTGTTTAAATTGAGGATCGTCAATAATAAGACAAATTTCCTGAAGTATGTCATCTACCAAATTTTTCTCTTCTTTTGAAAATACAGAAAATAAGTGTGAATATAAAGGACCGACAAGGGCATCGAGTATGGCTTTTCCGCTCCGCCCATCACGGATATACGCCAATACCTCATCCTTTATCGCTCGAAATTTTTTCGTCTGCTCTTTAAATTCTTCGCGCTTTACTTCGAGTCCAATGGCTTGTGCTCGAGTGGAATAAGCATTGAATTCTTCGGTCTCGAATAGGTCAAGAAGATTATGGTTGATGAAATGCTGGCGTTCATGGAGTAGAATTTGATCTTCCCCATTTTTTATCCCAGGGTAGCCATGAACAATCACAAGAGAGATTTCCCTACCCATCAACAAAGTCTTTAATGCACGGTGAAATACGCCGCCACTATCATCTTTTTTACCACGGATACGTTCATAGTCCACTCTATCTTCGCAATACAAGATAAAATATGCCTCCTTGCGACATAAAAGTACTCTTCCAACTGGTTTAACTTCGTCTGTAGGGGCCTTTTCTCCCCTAGATTTAACTACGGCATCCCTTATCCAACAGAACATTTTCTTCCCAAATATTTCATCATTAGATGTGTCCGCGCCAGGATCACCAGGGTCTGCTGACGTTGAACGAAGCGCTTTTTCATAAATTTCTGCATCTGCATGCTGTTTTTGGTAGTTGGCGATAATTTGTGTAGCTCTCTCGACAAATCTGCCTGGCAACTCATTTTGATCAATTTCATTTTGATAGTAAAAATCGTTCAAGTCTGGCTTCTCTACGGAAGAAAGAAACCGATCAAGCAAAAAACCGGCCCGAGCGATCCTGTGTTTCTGATCGAAACTATTCTTTTTTTCTAGGGCTTTATCCGGCCGTTCTCGCGCAAATGCCTGAGGTTCGGCAGGTACTGTTTCGCTCATATAAAAAAACAAAAAGGTAAACATAGCTTAGCAGGTTTTCTACGCCACGACAAGATTCTACAGACAAGATTCTACACTAATAAAAAATAAAAAAGCTACTAAGCGAGTAGCGATCTGCCAACTTTATCATGGTTAATTCACGGAAAAAATCGATTCTCTACGTAGTCAATCGAAGAGTCAAGCAGGCGGAATGCTTCGGGGAGAAAAGGCCACAGAAGCGCGGCGAGATTTGAAAGATAGGGCGCGACCGTAGAGAGCGCCAAGTGTTCCATGACAAAAACCGAGAGCGGGAAGCGTTCAATGAAGAAAATAATCAGACCAAGTGTGAGCGCTCCTTCGATCAAGCCAAAGACGAGTCCGAGTAAGCGATCAATAGAATTGATGAATGGCAAGCGGGTGACGAGACTGAGCACCCGATCGGCAATCCAAAACAAAAAACCGACCAAGCGGTTAATAATTAGAAACGCGATGATAAAAACAATCACGCGCACCAGATTCGTATTTTCCCAGCCGGTAAAGCCGATAATAAAATCAGCGACTGGTTCGTAATACCGTGTCGCGACCACGGCGCCAATCACCGTTCCCAAAAGAGACCCAAGGGTGTGGACAAAACCGAACCACAGACCAAAAAGGCCAAAGCCGCCGATGATGATGATAAGGATAAGATCGACTAATTGCATATATGTACGAACGTAAGAAAAATACGAAATTTATCTTTGTTCGTAAGTTCGTACTGTTCGTATGTTCGCGCATTACAACCTAGAGCCGAGGGAATAGTATCGAACCTTTATTGATTATAGCACCTTTCTTAAGGCCCCCCCATGTCTGCTCTTCTTCCAATGTGGATAACTGTGTCGAATCAATGCCCAATGAGACCAATATTTTTTCGGCTGATGTGGGAATGATTGGAAGAAGCGCAATTCCAATGTGTCGCAGGGCTTCAGCAAGTTGGTAGAGAAGTGGCTGGACATCTTCGCCTTGTTTTGCCATTTCCCATGGCTTTTTTCTGTTAATAACTTCATTACATACAGATTCAAACGACTGTAGCAAACGAATTACATCATCAAATTGATAGTTCTTAAAATGATGATGGTACGTTTCCCATATATCCTCCATGGAGAATATATCAGGAGCCTGATCTGGAACTATATTTGCGCTGTACTTTTCGAGCATGGTAAGAATTCTGCTTGTAAGATTACCGACACCATCTACAAGGTGCGCTGTATAGAATTCTCGAAATCGTTGGTCCGAAAAATCACTATCATGGTAGGATGACATACCCCCTAATAGAAAATATCGCACCGGATCAGTGCCATATGCTTCAACAACATCGCGCGGATTAAGGACATTGCCGACACTTTTGCTCATTTTCTCACCATTGACTGTGATATAGCCATGGACAAACTCTGTAGTTGGAAGCGGAATTTTAGCTGACAAAAGCATCCCAAGCCAATACACAGCATGGAACCGAATAATGCCCTTGCCGATCACATGAACTACTTCGCGGGATGGTTGTTGTTTCTGCACCCAATAGTTGGTATAAAGCTCTCCAGCGTGACCATAATCCAGAGCCGTGATATAATTCGATAAAGCGTCAAACCATACATACATAATCTGATCCGGATCTCCTGGCACCGGCACGCCCCAACCATGCGCCCTTTCTATTGAACGAGAAATACTAAAATCTTGCAATCCGCCACGAATAAATTGTAAGACTTCTTCTTTGCGAAAAAGAGGAATAATCTGAACTTCATCTTTTTCAATAATCTCTTCAAGTTGTTTTTGGTAGTTGGACAGTTTAAAAAAATAATTTTCTTCTTCGACAACTTGAGGTGGTTTTTTGTGCTCAGGACAGAGTCCTTCAACCAATTCATCTTCGGTATAAAACAGTTCGCAACCAACGCAGTACAAACCTTTATATTTCTTTTTATAAATATCATTTGAATTACACGATGACCATAATGTTTGAGCACCAGTAAAGTGTCGTTCTTCGGTGGTACGAATGAAGTCATCAAATGATAGCCCGAGCGACTTTTTTAATTGAAAGAAAGCGGCTGCATGTTCGTCCACAAACGTTTTCACTGGCTTTCCGACCTGCTCAGCAGCTTGGACATTCTTAAGTGAATTTTCATCAGTACCGCACAGGTATCTCACATCTTTGCCTAAAAGTCGTTGATACCGAGCCACTGTGTCAGATTGGACAATTTCAAGTCCGTACCCAACATGGGGAGCGGCATTAACGTATGGAATGGCGTTGGTGATGTAAAACGGTTTTTTCATATACAATATTAACCAAATAATATCATGATTCATTGAAATAATCAATCAAAAACAGCCTTTGGCAAAGCTGTTTTTGACAGAACCCCAAGTGAAGAATGACTCGCGATCCTGCCAGTGCCTTGAGGTGGCACACTGGGGACGTACGGAGGAGGCTATGCGTTCTAGTCGATGGTCGTCCGAACGGGGACGTTCGACCTCACCCACTCCGCCTCGCTCTCGAGCGTGTTGCTGTACTTGCCCGACCCCGGCTCTGTCTCGACCTCGCCGTCGAGCATGATCACCGTGAAGACCTGGACTCCCACCCTATG
>JBBTRO010000154.1:0-1491 GCA_038065155.1 Patescibacteria group bacterium | reverse complement strand
TATAGAGGTAATTCTGGCTTTTCGCTTTGTTCTCAAGCTTTTTGGAGCCAATCCAGCTGCAACTTTCACGCAAATTGTCTACGGAGTAAGCAATTCTTTGGCTCGGCCTTTTTTGGATGTATTTCAAATCACCACTGTCGAAGGCAACTTGTTTGAATGGACGACACTTGTGGCCATGGCGGTGTATTGGGTCGTAGGCTTTGGGATTTCCCAGCTCCTTCTCATGAGCAAAAGCGTTTCTACGCCAGAAGCGGCAAGAAAACTTGGACACCAGACCAAGTGATTGAAGAATTTAGAATCTGGAATTTAGAATTTGGATTACCTTGATCATTAAACGAACCATTTCAAAATTAATATAGTCTATATGTATATCCAAGATGAAGAAAAAGTTAAGGCGCGTGATCGAGAGGCGGATACGGCAAATAGACGGGCAAGCGAAGCTCATCGGGATGCCGCCGAGGAGCACAAAGAAGCTGCCAAGACTCATGAAGAAGTCGAGAGAAAAGGAGCGTAAAGTTTCCCTATGAAAAATAATCTCTTCAAAAAAGGTCTTATTTTGGGCGGACTTCTGGCCGCTGGGGCGGCGGTCAGTTTGGCGATGACAAAAGAGGGGCGAAAATTAACGGCCAGCGTACAAAAAGATCTAAAAATGTTAACTCAGAATTTGAAAAAGAATTTGGCTAATCTGAAAGATGTCACGCAGGAAAATTTTGAGGCGATGGTGGATGAGGTTGTCACTGAATACGCAAGAGAAAAGAAATTAGCTTCCGAAGTCCAGCAGACACTGCGTCGAACCTTGAAAAGAAGGTGGCAAGAAATGCAGGAGGAGTACAAGAAAATGCGTCCACGACAGAGTTAGAACCCGTATGTTGTTGGCAGAAGGAGAAAGAAACTGCCGATGAGCACCACAGCGAAAGCGAGTGAGAGGTGAAGTTTATTGACGCGTAGTTTCTCGGCCGCAAGATCGAGCACTATAGGGACGAGGAGATAAGCAAACGGCAATGCCGCCAGATAATGATAGGGAAAGAGGATGCGTTTGATAAAGAAAAAAGGCACAAGATTCACGAGGTACCCGATCAAAAGCAGGCGAAGGATCGGATCATGACGCCGCCAAAAGATCAGGCCAGAAACCACTGCCAGTAAGGCTGATAACCAGGCAATCTGGTTACCTTGGAAGATAATTTTTTTCTGCCCTTCGGTCCAGATATAGATCGGGGATTGGTTAATTAGCCAATAATACGGCCGGCTGGCCGAGGCGTGCGGGTGATCGTTTACATATTCGGCGTGGCCGGCGAGCATGGCTTTGGCATAGGTGGGAATAAATTCAGCGACAGCCTTCACGTCATTGCCCGGAGGGAATTGAAGACTGGCAACCGTCTGATTTCGAAAAACAAATGGATAGGGCGTGCCGGATTGAAAGAGAGAAAAATATATTAGTGAAACTATAACATAGCCCATGAGCATGGGTGCCGTGATTAGGAGGAGATTTGT
>JBBTRO010000153.1:0-2012 GCA_038065155.1 Patescibacteria group bacterium | reverse complement strand
CATGGCCAGCTGTTGGCGTCGATGCGGGAGCGGCAGCGCGAACTTATTGAAGAAGCCCGAACCCTGGAACAGATCGTGGTGAGAGCGAAGCGTGAGCTTGATCAGTTTCATGAGGCCGAAGAACAGAAAAAACAGCAATTGATGGCGCTTCAGACCGAGATGCAAGCCGCTCAGGGAGCGGTGAGCGCGCTTTTGACAGAGAAAAATGAAAAAGCGATTGAGATTGCTCGGCTCGAAACGAAGCAAGAGGATGTTGCGCTTGAGGCTGAGACAGAATTGCGTGACAGAATTGATGACGTTGTGCGCCGCGGGATCGCTCCGGTTCCGATTGCCGATTTGTCCAAACTTCTCGAAGAAGTCCAGAAACTCAAGTATGCCTTGTCGCTTATCGGCGGGATTGATGAGGAAGTCATGGCGGAATACCAGAGTACCAAGGAGCGGCATGATGGACTGGAGCTCCAATTAACTGACCTTGATAAAGCCTTTACAGACCTCCGAACCCTGATTGCTGAGCTCGATGAGATGATGGCGAAAAAACGAGCGCAGACGTTTCGCGATATTCGTAAAGAGTTTACTCGGTATTTTTCTTTGCTTTTTGGCGGCGGCAAAGCCGACATCGTCGAGGTTCGCGGGGAAGTTTCCCCTGATGATACAGATGATGTAGTAGAAAAAGTTGGTGAAATATCACCATCTTCTCAAAATCCAAAATCCAAAATCCAAAATCCAAAATCTGATATTGTTGGCATCGACATTGTCGCGAATCCGCCTGGAAAAAAAATTTCGAATATCCAGGCGCTTTCGGGCGGAGAGAGGACGATGACGTCGCTCGCGCTCTTGTGCGCTATTTTGCACACGAACCCAGCACCCTTTGTGGTTCTAGATGAAGTCGAGGCGGCCCTAGACGAGGCCAATACCGTTCGTTTTGGCACGATTTTGACAGAACTGACCGCACAATCGCAATTCATTATTATCACCCACAATCGCGCGACCATGCATATCGCTGGTCTTCTCTATGGTGTCACCATGGGGACAGAAGGGGTAAGCCGGTTGGTGAGCGTGAAGCTTGGCGATGCTTGACGAATGTAGGAGAATAATGTATGCTATGAGCGCTCTCAAAAACCGTCGTACTTTATTGTTTTTATGTTAATTCTTCGTTTACAACGTCTCGGTAAAAGCAAACACCCATCGTACCGTTTGATCGTGTCGGAAAAAAGGAAGGATCCGCAGGCTGGCCATGTGGAGATTTTGGGCACCTATAACCCAAGTCTCGTGCCAAAAGTGGTCAATTTGAAATCAGACCGGATCAAGTACTGGCTTTCCGTGGGTGCCCAGGCTTCCGCAACGGTGAACAACCTTTTGATTGGCCAGGGGATCATGACTGGTAAAAAACAGAAGTCAGTCGCGATCAGTCATAAACGCCAGGAAAAATTGGCCAAGAAGAAAGCCGCGCCAGCTCCGGCTGCCTAAATTTGACAAGCGCTTTGCCGGCGTAGTATCCTAACCTTGCTCACAATTTCGGACTTACAGACGTGCCCTAGCGTCGAAAGTTCATTCAATTTATTTATTTCAGAGAGACTGAAAATATGGAATACAAAGATCAGGAGTTTGTGGAAATTCTCGTTCGAGCGATTGTCAACAATCCGAATGACGTGAAGACCACGAGAACGGTTGATGAGAGGGGCGTTCTAATCACCCTTGATATCAATCCAGCCGACATGGGATACGTCATTGGCCGCCAGGGTCAGACCGCCCGTTCGATTCGCACACTCTTAAAAATTGTTGGCGCCAAGAACAACGCGCGCGTGAATTTGAAAATCAACGAACCAGAAGGTGGCCGCGGCCCGCGCCGGCAAATGATGGGCGGCATGGGTAGCAATATGGCTGTGCAAGAGGAAGTTGATACGAGCGCGGTTGATAATCTGACGATTTAATTTCTCTCAAAAACATACCTAAAACCAGCTCCAAAAACGGAGCTGGTTTTATTGACAGAAGCCTTGATTGCATGCTATAGT
>JBBTRO010000152.1:0-5045 GCA_038065155.1 Patescibacteria group bacterium | reverse complement strand
AGCGCGTTCAAATATGCTGGCAGAGTTGCGACGAGCGTTTTTCCTTCACCGGTTCTCATCTCCGAAATCTTGCCGCTATGCAGGACCATACCGCCAATGAGCTGGACGTCAAAATGACGCATGCCGGTCACGCGCTTACTTGCTTCACGGACAGTCGCAAAGGCTTCTGGCAAAATGTCATCAAGCGTGGCGCCTTTGGCGAGGCGTTCTTTAAATTCAACTGTCTTGGCTTTAATGGCTTCGTCCGAAAGAGATTGAAACTGGGGCTCCAAAGCGTTGATCTTATCAACGGTCGGTTGTAGGCTGCGCAATACTTTGACATTTGGGTCGCCAAAGAGTTTGGTAAATAGGGTCATAGCAAAATAAGGGTACCACTTTTCTTTTCTCTTGACAACCTCCCTCACTTGGGGTATCCTGATCCAAATGGAGGAAATTTGTTCTTTGTACAGCTCTTTATAATAAGAAAAGCCCATACGATTGGGCGAGCGTCTGGTTACCATGTGGAAAAATGGTCACCGCCATGCTCGTCCAATCTCATCATTCAAAGTGATTGGGCGTATTCTCAAACAATTTTCCTCACTCTTTTGGTTCAAAGGGTGAGAAGGAGATGGGAGGAACCAAATGGATCGACAGGCTTGGGCGTTTACCGCCTATGTGATCTTCATCAACACGATCATCTTCGCCCTGCTGGGCTGCGAGGTTCTACAGCTCGAGATTCTGGAGGGCGTCGGACGACGACTGCTCGTGGCAGTCGTTCTCATGTTCGGCTTCGGCTGGCTGATCCTCGCCGCCCTCCTGGGCGAGGACGTGTTCATGGAGATCGTGCGCGGCTATCAAGCGCGCCTCAACTTCGATGCCTTCAAACGAAAGTGGGGTTTCCCCACCGAAAAGTAGTCCGCCAAAAAAGCCCGCGTCCCGCGGCTCGCCTTGCAAAGAAAGCAAGGGACGAGTCGCGGGCGCGGGCTGTTAAAATTGAAGAAAAAATTACTCTTCTTTCCGATGTCCCTGACTATCATAAAGTGACAAAAGTCCTTTCGTACTCCGCTCTTCACTCCACATCTTCACATCCCTATCATCTGATTTTTCTCGATCGTGAACATTGTTCATTACCGTTTCATCGGTAATCTTGCCCTGCGCTTGCAATTCACGCAAAAGCTGACGGCAATCCGGACATGGATGAAGGACGTCGTGATAATGACGTGGATCATCTGGGTTCGTGGCCAACTCCTTGGAAAAGGTAACAATCGCCACAACTATCTGACCCTCTTTTGGTTCAACCAGAGCCAGCTCAAGCGCCTGCCTCTCCGCACAACGTTTTTCTTTTCCTTGTCTCGGCGGAACGACTCTTTCAGGTGTATCATTGCCGGCTGAATGAATGACATACTCTTTGCCTGTCCAGACCAGTACCGAACAGCCGACTTTAAAATCTCGATACGAGCGAGCCATAGTATCTCTAGCCAACCTTGCTCTCTCTACCAATTCATCCCGAACACTTTGGTAATATTTAAGATGATCCTCCATTGTCTTTGGCTCCATGTCCACTCGCGGTGTCTCTACAGACATATACTCAAAAACTTACTCTTCTTTATACTCCTTCGCCCTGCGCAAGCCCTTTTTATCTTTCCGACGCATTTTTTCTTTCATGCTTTCGAGTTCCACTTTGAAATGATCCTTCACTTTATCAATCGCCTTGTACAGATCCGCTTCTTCTTTGACCACGCGAAGCATGTGCCCAGGCACGCTTAAATTTACTTCAGCATAAAAAATTTCGCCTTTGTGATGGTGATTGCTCCGTTTGCCAATATCAATCCTAGCGCTTTGGATATTATCAAAAAATTTCGTCAATCCCTCGATTTTTTCTTCGGCGTACTGCTTCAAGGCATCCGTCAGTTCAATGTTGGTCCCGTGTATGGTAATGGTCATACAAGCTAAAAATTAAAAACGAAAAGGTATAAAGAATTCTTTTTCCTTTTTCGTTTTGAACTCTACGTTTAAATGATCTGTATTTCCTCCTCAATTTCTACCCCACATCTATCGTACACCTTCTCCTTGACTTGGGCAATAAGTGCGATCACGTCATTAGCCGTGGCCCCACCGAGATTCACGATAAAATTTCCGTGCCGCTCGGAGACTTGAGCATTCCCAACTCTCACCCCTTTCATTCCCGCCTGCTCCACCAGCCACCCAACCGAGATCTTGCCTCGTTTGATAAACTCGGCAGGAATCTGGAATCTAGAATTTAGAATCTGGAATTTTGGATCGTTTTCCAAATTCCAAATTCCAAATTCCAAATTCTTAAATATGCACCCAATCGACGCATACCCTTGAGGTTGAGTCTTGTTTCTGTATTGAAGATTTTCCAACGCCGCTCTCATACCACCCATCTCATTCGGTTCTCTTAATCTCAATCTTAATCTTACTCGGAGCACCACTCCCCCTTCATGCTTAAATACACTATCCCGATACCCAAATTTACATTCTTCATTCCCCAATTTCTCAATTTCCCCATTTCGATATACTTCAACCTCTTCAACCGCATCTTTCATCTCACCACCCATTGCACCAGCATTGCCCCGCACTGCCCCGCCAATGGTTCCCGGCACGCCAACACCCCACTCGAAGCCAGTGAGACCACCTGCAATACTTTTCTGGGCAATTTCGACGGTGATACAACCAGCACTTGCTTCCACAAGAGAATCTAGAATTTGGAATTTGGAATCTAGAATTTTGATTGCCACGCCGTGATAGCCTTCATCATGGACCAGCATATTGCTCCCCCCACCCACGATAAAATACGGCACACCTTCACCGTCCAAAAACTTCAGCGCTTCGGCCACCTTCTCGGTTGAATCAATGGTCAAAAAGAAATCGACCGGCCCGCCGATTTTGAACGTGGTATGCTTGCTCATCGGCTCATTGAGCTTCACGTGGCCGAATGTCCTTAATTGTGAATACAACTCAGGCACAAGGTTTGAAAACTGAAAATTGAAAACTGAAAACTTTTACCTTGAAAACTTCCCTTTCTCTTGCTATACTCCCCTAACTATGCACATCCTCGAGCAAGCTCTGCAAAAGAATCCCATCGTCTACGTTACTCGCGACCGGGAACGGGCTTTGGGCATTCCGGAAAACACCCCAGGGTACTATATTATCTCAAATAAGCCAGGGGTTGCCAAGCTCGATACCTGGCAACTCTTGGAACAGCCAGAGACTATCGGCCTCATGGCTTCATTACCCAAGGCCTCAATTGTTGTTTTCAAAAATACTTCGCAGATCGAAGCCGTCTGCAAAAAATATAATTGGCGCCTACTCAACCCGCCAGCTGCCCTGTCAGCAAAAGTTGAGGAAAAAATTTCCCAAGTCGAATGGCTGGGGAAGTTAAAAAAATATTTGCCACCGCATCATATTGACACCCTCAAAAACATTGCCTGGGATGCTTGTCCGGCGCAATCCAAAGACGGAGCCGAATTTATTTTGCAATTTAACCGTGCCCATACCGGCCTGGGTACAACTCTTGTTCAATCAAAAGAACAGCTCCAAGCGCTCCAAGAAAAATTTCCCAATCGTCCGGTGCGAGTAACACAGTATATCAATGGACCAATGTTTACGAATAACAATGTTGTCACTAGAGATACTATTCTTGTCGGTAATATCAACTACCAAATAACCGGCCTACCACCATTTACCGATCAGGCCTTTGCGACGATCGGCAACGAATGGACATTACCAGGGACGCTCCTTTCGGCAAGACAGAAAAAACAGTATGGTGAAATAGCAACGGCTGTCGGCTTACAGCTTAGGGCTTCTGGCTGGAGAGGCCTTTTTGGCATTGATGCCATAAAAGATACGGAAACTGGCAAACTTTTTCTTATTGAAATCAACGCTCGCCAACCGGCATCAACCACGTTTGAATCACAATTGCAGCAATCCTACAAGCTAAAAACTAAAAGCTACCAGCTCACTACTTTTGAAGCCCACCTCCTGGCTCTTCTCGATGCCGATCTAAAGGATACACAACTCATACCCGTAACCGATGGCTCACAGATTATTCTACGCGTTCAGCCGACAAAAAACTTTGACCTTCGATCTCAAATCTTGGATCTTGAATCCAGCAATTTCAACGTCATTCAATATGACAACACCACGCCGGGAAGCGACCTCATCCGCATTCAAAGCCAGCACGGCATCATGTCTGATCACAATCAGTTCGATGACATTGGACAAGAAATTTTGCGGACATTATCATAAGTATAAAATAAGTGTCCCCGTCATCGGACTAGCCAACGACGGGGACGAAAAGCGGTTGTGGTTCATCATCGCATACGATCACAGACATGAATCTGGACCTCAGCATAGATGATGGTGCCGACACAGACCGCCACTGCCAGAACGCCGGCGACGACCAAAAAACTCTTTCTAAGCATCACGTGCTCCTCCTTAATATGAACAGTACTGTACTATCGCCATCAACGCAAGCCGTGATTGAAAATTATCTCCATCTTCCCTTTCCAGAACGCGACATTTCTTGTCCTGAATTTGTCAATCGCCGCCAGCGGGTACGCGGGAGTCTCCGCGCGCTCGTGGGAAAGGGCAGCCCGGACGATATCGTGGAGGAAACCGCGATTATTGCCCTTAAAGAAAAAATTGATTTGAAATCACTCGATAATGAAAAATTAAAGCAATTCTTGGTTGATCACCATATTGGACTTGATTGTTCAGCGCTTGTGTATTATGCCCTTGATGCCGAAAGCCAGGAGAAAAAAATTGGGCCGCTAAAAAAACAGCTCAAATTTCCCTACGCAAAAACCTGGCTCCGAAAACTTATTACCCTCCTTCGCCCGGTTGAAAATGCGGATGTACAAACGTTTGCACATGAGAAAAATAGTGTCGAAGTGAGATTAAATGATGTACAAGCTGGAGATATGATCATTATGCTCGGCACTGGGCCAACCCATGATCGGGATCATGTGCTGTTAATCCACGAAGTGAGACCACCCCTTGCCCCTCCTTCTAAAGGAGGGGACAACAATCTGGCCTCCCCTTAC
>JBBTRO010000151.1:0-1501 GCA_038065155.1 Patescibacteria group bacterium | reverse complement strand
TCTTTTTCCTGCTTCAGGCTCGCATAGTACCAACGCTCGATTGTCGGCAATGACACGCGGAATTTTTGTCCGTCAATCGGATGAGTCCATTCCGTTTCAGATAAGGCTTTGAGCCTCAGTCGAAGTTCGCCCGGCTCTGGCGGGTTTGATAAAAGCGCTCCCACCACACCGAAGCGGAACTCCGCCCAAAGCTGATGCGTTGATCTCTCAGTTTTTCTATTTTTCATTGGTCCTCCTCGTTTCACCCCCCATTGCAAGGCTTTTGCGGGGGTGAAACGGGGCTTACCGCACCATTGTTGGTGTTGGCTCTGGCCATCCTCTGCGTGAAGTAGTGGTTCACTCAAAAAGCGGTGTCACAAAAAAACTTCAAAACCGGAATCCAGGACTCACGAATAGGAAAACCAAATTGAGTAAGAAGACCCGCAGGACTCTCACACGATGCAGTTCCTGGCATAAGCACTGCTCGCGCCCTTCGCATAAATGGATTTTCTTCCTCCAGCATCTCACGCCAAAACGAGCGCCACCGTGCTAGCGTCTGCCGAGCAATCACGTGGCTTAGGCCAAGTTCAGCGCAAAAATCTAGTACAAGGATCACCACCCAGGCGGAATAGACCTTCCGCCCTAAAAACCGCAACGACGGCGGCGTTACCCGGTGACGGCAACCCTCGCGCCTACAGCACAGGCTAAAACGCCATTCTTCTTGCTCGCCTGCACCACGAGGCTTTCTCGGATAGTTTGCAGTATCAAGCTTGCTGTTACAAAGAGGGCAGGGTTTTAATTTTGCCGCCAGAAATAATTTGAAGTCAATTTGACGAAGGCTCTGGAAAAAAGACGCGTCTGCAAGTAATGGGTACATCAGACCTATTTGCCTCGGAGAACGCCTAATGTCCAAGCTTAACCTAAACGATCCCTGCCCATGCGGAAGTCGCAGAAAATATAAAAGATGTTGCCACACCAAAAGTCTCACCGAAAAAACTTCATCACATAAACCGTTTGCATTGAATACCACACAACCGGCATCATCACATCCCTGGGGGCTTATGCCCGATGAAGACAATCTCACTCGCGAATCTAACCATGTTGTTAAACTCATTCATGAAGGTCGTCTCGATGAAGCCGAAATTGCGGCTAAAAAACTCCTGCAGGACTACCCGGAAGTCCACGATGGTCTCGAACGTCTTGCAATGGTCTATGAAGCCAGAGGCGATCGTGGGCGTGCTCTCGAAATGTACGAAAAATCTCTTGCTTTCACTTTAAATAACGAAAATTACGCTGAGGAAATGCGTGACTACTATCGACGCAAAATCCATCAACTCCAAAATCTTACATCTGCGTAACACTCCAACTCCGGTTCGATCATGCTACTTGATGGGTTTCACACCGTTTCCATCAAAAAGCGCGATCCGGGTGCCTCTCGGCACACATCAAATAATTTGGAAATTCTCAAGTTCGGAGGGTGTATATCCCAAAAGCGAATGGTGACAAGCGCCCACTTGGGGTG
>JBBTRO010000150.1:0-14665 GCA_038065155.1 Patescibacteria group bacterium | reverse complement strand
CAAAAACCTGGAAATTTCCAGGTTTTTGTGCGCTTCGATAATGACATGCGCGCCCGGATGTTCATAAACACCTCGGTTTTTGAGTCCGACGAGCCGATCTTCTAGGAGTTGAACAGTGCCAGCGCCATGTTTGCCGGCAAGCACATTGAGCTTGGTGATAAGTTGCGCAAGAGGTAATGTTTTACCGTTCAATGCTATTGGCAAACCTTGTTGAAATGTGAGTGTCACTTGTTCAGGCGTATCCGGTGCATCTTTTGGCAGTGTGTAGGTGGTCAGAAATTTTTCTACCGGAGCAATCAGACTCGGATCGGTGATCTCGCCACCTTCCCAGGTGATGCCCCACATGTTGTCGTCATCGCTGTATGGGAAATCAACGGTGGCAGGCACTGGGATGCCATGTTTTTCGGCGTACGCAATTTCTTCATTTCGATCCATCATCCATTCTCGAACTGGCGCAATAATTTTCATGGTCGGGTCATGCGTCAAAACATAGCCATCGATTCGCACCTGGTCATTGCCCTTGCCTGTGCAACCGTGAGCAATCGCATCGCAATTTTCCTGCTTGGCAATCTCAACGGCTTTTTTGCCAAGGAGGGCCCGGCCAATTGGTGTCGAAAGGTGATAGTCGCCTTGATATGACGCGTTGGCCTTGATGCCTTTGGCGATATACTCGTTCGCAAATTCTTCCCGCACGTCGAGAGCAATCGCTTTTCCAGCGCCAAATTTTAGGGCTTTATTTTTAATTACTTCGAGGTCATCATGCTGTTGTCCAAGATTGAGCGTGAGTGTCACCACCTCGACGTTGTAGCTGTCCTGGAGCCATTTGAGCATGACACTGGTGTCGAGCCCGCCTGAATAGAGGAGCAAGACTTTTTTTGCTTCACCAACCTTTGCTTCGTAGTCAGCAACTTTTATGTAGGGGGTTTGATTGTTCATAAGATCAGTTAAGGATTAAATGTTTTTGTCGAGGAGCTTTGCTTTTGCTTTTTGCCAGTTTTTGTACAGCGTTTGTTGTGTGTGTTTGGTCTTTTGAATTTTTTTATTTGTGCCCTTTATGTGGTTTTGGTTTTTTTCTTTTTTACCAACAAATTTTTCTTTTGGTTTTTTCCCGGCCACTTGACGATACGCATCACGGAAGGGGACCCCCTTTTTTACCAATGAGAGCGCATGGTGGGTGGCGTATAGTTCTGGTGTCATCGCTTTTTTTAGCGCCGCTTGGTCCGGTGCAAGGTGTTCGACAAGAAGTTTGGCGACTATGAGACTTTCATTGGCGATCGTAAGACTTTCGATGAGCGGCTTTTTTGTATCTTGTAGATCTCGATTGTACCCCAGCGGTAGGTTGCTGCAGACACCAATGATCGCGCCGTAATGTCCAAGTAAGACATGAATTTTAGCTCTAAGAAGTTCAGCGATGTCGACGTTCTTTTTTTGCGGCATAAGACTGGATCCCGAGCACAGCTCCGGCGCTACGCTCATAAATCCGAATTCACTGGTTGTGAACAACATCACATCTGTCGCAAATTTATTGATATCGTTTTGGAGAGTGATGAGGCTCCCAACTGTGGCCGCTTCGATTTTGCCTCGTGAGTTTTGGCAGGACATTGGATTTTTCTGCACTGTTCTGAACCCCAGAAGTTTTGCCGTGTATTCTCTTGGCAAGGGGATGGGGACACCATACCCAGCACCTGACCCTAGGGGCGATTGATCATTGAGTGTGTACGCTGTTTGGATTATCTCGAGACTATCCAAAATGCCTTCAGCAAAAGCAGTTGCCCACATACCCACACTTGTCGGCATTGCTTTTTGCATATGCGTATAACCGGGCATTGGGACCAGGCCGTATTTTTTGGCGAACCCGAGGAATGCCTCAGCAAGTTCGATCGCTTGCCCCCAGATGGTAAGCAATTGTTCTTTTGTGTAGAGTAGGAGTGCGGTAAGTACCTGATCGTTTCTCGATCGTCCGGTATGAATTTTTTTGCCCGCAATGCCGTACTTCTTGGTAAGGAAGTTTTCTATTTTGGTATGAATGTCCTCATCGCCAAATTTGAGTTTGAACTTTCCTTGTTTATTCAATTTCCATATAGTCTTTAATCCTTGTTGCAGTTTCTGAAATTCTTTTGGAGTCAGAATGCCGATTTTCGTTAGTCCTTTGGCATGAGCCAGGGAGCCCAATATGTCGCTTTCAACCAGAGCGGCATCCAATATTAAATCATCCTTGGTTTCAAATTTCTCGACCATGGTATTGAGCTGCCAGTTTTTTTGCCAGAGCTTAGCCATAAAAGCGCTTGAATAATGAATAAAATAAAACCGCCTCTCTTTCGAGAGGCGGTTGCTAGGAGATGTTAAAAACGGAAAACATCAAGACAACTCGTTCTCGAAAGAGAATGAGTTGCGACGACGATTCTGTAATTGTGCTACAAGCATTTTCATAACAGATATTTTTATCCTAAATGGTTTGGTTGGCTGTGTCAAGGATGTTATCCCCAGACTGGTTGGTTTCTATTTCTTCAGTCGTTTTTTGCTTATCTGCATTTGCAAGAAGTTTTTATTAGACACAATCGGCCGCCGCAGGCGTTTTTCCAGTTGTTTTCTAGCTCCACCGGCAATATCTCCGCCGGCTTTGGCATCGGCTTTGAGTTTGGGCATTCCAGCTGAGCTCTCATTTCGATGGATTTCGGTCGTGGCGCGTTCGCCGAGCATGGTGAAAATAAGTTCAAAATCATCCATATGATCCCGCAGGTTTTCTCGTTTCAACCCCTTCAGTTTTTTGTATTCGTTCGGCGTAATGCCAAACGACGCTTGAGAAATTTCGGCCGTCAGAATTTCGTAGTCCCGCTCCACTTTTGCGCCACGCTTCTGCCACTCATCGGTCAATTCTTCTCGAATCGCGATCCCACGCATGCGCTTCTCAATCCAGGAGTCTGGGTAGCCCTTGAGTTTGTATAACAGCCGTGTTCTTTTAGTCGCGAGCTCCGGATTTTCTATCTCTTGGACTCGTTCGTATCCAACACGAGCCAACCAGCGCTTAAATGGCTCGGCCTTGGGACTGGGTATTGATTGTACAAGGCGAAATATACCCTCCGTATTCCAGCAATACATTTTTTGTTTACCGCCATCAGTGTCTACGGCCAGCATAAGGGGTGGTACAAATTGTACCCCTCCTTTGTCAGTCAGTTTTGCTAGTTCTTCATCACGTTCCTTTAATCGTTTAAAGTACTGGGCAGGATCATTTGAGTCTGTCAGTGTTTCAATAACATCATTGATTACAAACCACCACTCGTTTTGATACAGTGTTTTTCTGATCTTTTTTCCCTTGAACAGGGCAATTTTTATCTCGTCGGTCATAAAATTTTTTTAGATAGTTTTGAGTATAACAAAAAGTATTGTTCTCGACAAACAAAAAACCCGCCGATGAGGCGCGGTTTTTTGTCTCGTTTGTCTCCGCCAGAGGCGGACAGGGACAAAGTGAGATGCCACTTTTGAACGTGTGTGGCGCACGGGCGAGCATCTATTCGTAGTCGAGTTGGCTCTGCCAAGCTCTCGCCGTTTCTTCATCACTGGCGAGTCGTTTTCTCAGGCGGTGCAAGTGCCACGCCGCGCAGGCGAGGCATTGGTCATCTGTGATATGCCGTCTTAACTTGCCAGTTATAGAAGAGTATAGACCACAGATCCGTAGCTCTCGGGGAGCCATTGGTAGAATACTGCAGGGTATCCTACCAACCTGGGCTTGAGCCTTCTCATTCCTTATTAACTCAGAAAGAAGAGCCGGTGAAATGCGATGTTGTGTTGCTGCCTTGGCCACGCAAGATTCTATTTGATCTGCGGCCAGCCTGTCCGGTTGGCAACCACCGTGTATCAGCACCTCCTCTCGTCTGGACACTCCAACAATGGCCAGCCCTAACATTACAAGGAGTAACAAACACCACAACCCACAATAAATTAAAAAGTTTATTCGGACATCTTGAGCGTTCATTCATCTCCTCCTGCTTGATCAGTGAGAGGCACTCCCCCTGTGCCACAAAGATCAAGCCAACTATAATACGGCACGGAGATACTTTTGTCAATAATTTAGACTATGTATAGGTACAACTCTTGACAAAAATCTATTTTTAAGCTAAAATATAACTAATAAATTTTGTCTAAAAAGATGTCACTTTTTAAGAATATAGTATGACTAAGCTATCTAAAAACCTGCTCCATAGTTTGGGCCTGACCGAAGTCGAGGCGGCTGTATATTTTGCCGCTCTTGAATTGGGGGAGGGCACAGTACAGGCGCTGGCCCGTAAATCCGGTCTGAAACGAACCAGCATTTACAATTTTATTGATGAGCTTAAAGATAGGGGGTTCATCGTTGAAAGCAAAAAGAAAGGGCGCCGAGTCTATTGTGCACTGCATCCGCGGCAACTCTTGGAAATTGAAAAAACACGCCTCACTGAATTGGAGCAGGCACTTCCCGAATTATTGGCCATTCACAACCAATCGCCGAAAAAACCTCGAGTGACTTTTTTTGAAGGACTCGAAGCGATTGAAAATGTTTATTGGGGCATGCTCGCTGACAAGCAGCCGATAGTGGCTTGGGAAGATTTGGAGCATATGGAAGCTGTGCTCCGGCCGGCTTTTTACAAAGGCTGGCCCGAAGAGCGCGCCAAGCGCAATATCACCTTCAAAGTCATCTTGCGCGACTCGAGAGCGGCACGGGAATTTGTGAAAGGCAATATTCGGCTTCTGCGAGAATCAAAATTTATTACTTCTGGAGATCTGAAAACCGGGATTAATATTTATGGCGACAAAGTCGCTTTGATCAGTTTTCGCAATAAACCGGTTTTTTGCGTCGTGATTGAAGATCATGATATTGCGGAGACTCTGCGAGTGGGTTGGACAGAACTTTGGAAACGGTTGGAGCCAGCGATTGGGTAAACGCGTTGTTTTTATGAGTTTTTTTCGTGTAACGTGGATGGTCTGAGATTTGTCCTCTCGGCAGGAATCGAACCTACATCATCAGCTCCGGAAGCTGATGTCCTATCCATTGAACGACGAGAGGGAAGAAGAATTTAGACGAACCGTTGCATGTTCCATTCGCGATAAGCTCTTGCGGGTCCACCGATGGCCAAAGTGGTCGACGTGCCAGGCGATGATGTGCGGCTGTTTTATCCAGGCGATAAACTCACGAAGAAGCTGGATGATGTATTTGCGGGCCGCGGCAGTTTTCATCTTGATATGATGAAGGAGACTAAACCAGCGACACACAATCTTGTACCCAATCTCGTACCGTAAATAACCATCTACCAGTTCAAGCATTTTGGCGGCGCGCTCTATTGCAAAGGTGTCAAGCGTATCGGCATCCTTGAGAAGGTGGGCAAGAAATTGGTTTCGTTTGGAAAGGAGAATTTTTTTGAGAAATGCTCCTGTTCCCAGGCTTTTGCCCCAAATGAGACGAATCGCCAAATAGGCATCCCACTCGTAAATACCACTCTTCAGTAGATGCCACAAAAGCATGCCACCGGAGAGGAGATCGTCCACGAGCGGCATCCAGACGAGTGAGGGATTTTTGGTGATAATACGAGACACGTCATGCCACCAGCCGGCAATGATAATGGCCTGTCGCTCTGATTTTGTCAAGCCGCATTCGCCCTGCATGTGCTTGAGGTAGGTGACAACACGGGAGGCATGGCCAGTGTCATGGATGGGATCGGTTGAACGCTCCATGAGATGTTCGGCTGCCTTGGTCAGCGCTTGGAAAGTCTTATTTTGCATAACAATTTAAGTATACCAAGAAAGATAACTCATTTCAACCCCCGACGCTATATTTTTGCCCTTGATTATCTTGAAATTTTTGCTATACTATGAGCAATATTTCTTGGGCCAGTAGCTCCCGCCTTCGCTAAAGCTACGGCGGGCAGGCAGTTGGTGGCATATGCGCCAGTAGCTCAGCTGGTGAGAGCACGGACCTTATAAGTCCGGGGTCGATGGTTCGAGTCCATCCTGGCGCACGATTTTTATGTCCTTCGTAGAAAGTCTATTACCAGCGCTTGAACAGCTTCGTTTCCTGGGATACGGTATTATTTTTGCGGTCGCCTTTGTCGAGGCCTTGGCATTTGTCGGCTTGGTCGTTCCCGGGACGATTTTTATGGTACTGGTAGGGTTCCTGTCGGTTCACGGTTATTTTGATCCAGGCACAGCCCTGGTGTTTGCCATCCTCGGCGGCATCGTGGGAGATATGGTGAGCTACAACTGGGGGAAACGCGGGGAGGGTTTTTTCGTCGAGAGCAATAGAATTTTTAAAACCAGCTATCTTCAGAAGGGTAAAGATTTTTTCGCGAGCCATGGAAATAAAAGCGTTTTTTTTGGTCGGTTTTTGGGCCCGGTTCGGCCCGTCATTCCTTTTGTTGCGGGCCTTGTGAAAATGAATTATCAGCGTTTTCTTTTTTGGAATGTTTTGGGCTCGGTACTCTGGTCAGCCCTTTATCTCCTTTTGGGATATATTTTTGGCGCGACCTGGGTCGTGGCTCGATTTTGGCTTACTAGGACAGTGATTCTCATTGGTGCGCTCGTCGGGTTTTTTGTGATCACGTATCTTCTTGAGTGGTTTATTTTAAAACAGGGAAAACAAATGGCTGAAATTTTTTGGTCTTTGTTCGGCTCTGGGCAGGATACTGTGAAACGCTGGTTTATTTTCTTTTTAATGGCTGGGATGGGTATTGCCATTATAATTGTGAGTGGACTTGTTATTGCCAGTGGCGGAAATCTGGCATTGGATTTGAGTCTAGGTGAACTGCTCGTTTCCGCGCGCGAGCCTGGTTTCGTGCGGGCTTTTTCCATTGTCAGTTTTTTTGCTTCAACTTTGTTTGTGATTGGCGCCTTGTGCGTGATTTGTTTCTGGTTATGGCGCGCGCGGATGCGGAAGTATATTGTGCCGCTCCTGGTTTCGCTTGCCGGCAGTACGCTTATGACATTTATATTGAAATTCGCGATTCACCGTTCTCGACCTGATTTTGGCGCTGTGTCCACATTCTTTTTTTCTTACCCTAGCGGTCATGCGACTGCGGCCGTGGCGCTTTATGGATTTTTGGTTTATATATTGTGGCACAAGATTCAGTCATGGCAACACCGGATTCATGTGCTATTCTTGGGTGGCGGGGTTGTTGCGTTTATTGGGTTTAGCCGTCTGTATCTTGGTGTACATTGGTTGAGCGATGTTGTGGCTGGGTATTTGGTTGGGGCACTTTGGCTTTTTATTAGTATAAAATTATGTCAGGTTTTGAATCGATACAAGTGATCGCTGACGCGGATGGTTATCTGGTGGTAAATAAACCGGCCGGACTTTTGATGCACGAAACGACTGCTCATGAGCGAGATACCCTTGCCCATTGGCTTTTGGAAAAGTACCCTGAAATCAGGGGCGTGGGCGAGGCGCCCGAGCGCCCAGGCATAGTTCATCGTCTTGACAAAGAAGCCTCCGGGCTCCTCGTCGTTGCCAAAACGCAGGCGATGTTTGAACACCTGAAGGCTCAATTTCAGGCGCGCACCATGGAGAAAGAGTATCTGGTTTTGGTTCATGGCATTATGCCGATTGAACACGGTATGATTGATTTTGATATCGATCGCGGAAGTCTCGGCCGCATGGTTTCTCGGCCAAAGATTGATCCCACGTCGCTTACCGGTGTTGCCAAAAAACAGCCTGGCCGTGAAGCCATCACCGAATTTTTCTTGGAAAAACAGTATACTCGATTTGCACTTCTGCGCGTAAAAATTCACACCGGCCGCACTCATCAGATTCGGGTGCATATGCTCGCTTACAATCATCCGGTGGTCGGCGATAGGCTCTATTTCAATAAAAAATTGAACCGCAAGCGCGATTTGGAACTTGGGCGATTGTTTTTACATGCGACGCGGTTATGTTTTGACGATCTGGAACAGAAGAAGGTATGCTGTGAGGCACCGTTGCCGGAAGAATTAAAGAATTTTTTGGAGCCACTTAAATAATGTATGAAAGTAAAAGGCAAAATTATCGTCATCTCCGGCCCGACCGGATCAGGGGAAACTACCATTACAAAAAAGATTTTGGAATTGTTCCCAGACATGGAACGAATCGTTACCACGACCTCTCGCTCGCCGCGGCCGAATGAAAAAGATAGGATAGATTATTATTTTGTTTCACCAGAAGAGTTTCACACACTTGCCGAGAAGGGTGATTTTTTGGAATATATTCAAGTGCCCAATCGTGAGGTGTATTACGGGACATTTCGTAAACCCATTGAAGACAAATTGAACGCGGGTATCAACCTCATCGGCAATCTTGGCTATCCTGGCCATGCGTCGTTTAGCAAAGCGTATCCGGGTCGGGTCTTGAGTATTTTTATAAAACCGGATAGTTTGGATGTCATCCGTGATCGAATCGTGAGACGTGATCCGACCATTACAAAAGAAGAAGTCGAGAAGCGTATTGACAATGCCAAAAAGGAAATGGAAGATGCGAAGTATTATGATTATGTTGTGGTGAATAAAGATGGGGAAATGGAAGAGACGGTGGTGGAAGTACGAAGACTGACTGATCAATTTTTGTCTAGATAGATTGACGTTTCTAGGAAATACAAGTATAATTCTTGCTATATGTCAGGACAAATTGATATGAACAATAAGGAGCAACTGAATGCATCCGTGACCTTGGGCGTGTTGCTGGAGTATACTGATACGTTTTTGATTCCGAAGATTGGCGAGCCGATAAATGATTCAGAAGAGCGAATAAAAAAGGAACTAAAAGGAGAAATAAAAGAAGCGAATGCGGCGCTGGAACATCGGCTCAAAACATATATTGATCATAAATTATCGGACTATAGTGTTGAAATATTCAAACGACTTGATGAACGGTATCGTAAGGAAAAGCAATTCAAACAGAAAGTTGTTGAACTGTTGCGCAAGCATGGCATTGGTTCTCCGGAAGAGGTTTCTTTTTTGGATGGTTTGGCGCAGTAGGACTGGCTATTTGACACTTGGTTTAGTAGTTGTGTATAGTGGGTGTATATGAAATACAGGTTAAGTACGAACAACGCATGGTGGTGGGCTACCAAAGATTTTGGTAAAGCCCGTCTTTTGATATAAGTTTTTTCTTCAACTTTCAAGGACACCCTGGGCTTTACCAGGGTGTTTTGTTTATATCTGATTTTATTATAAAAATTAACAATTGCCCCTCTCCTGGTAGGAGAGGGGCACGGGGTGAGGTCTCAGCGCTTGTGAGTATCATAATGAATGAATTAATTGCCCACCTTAGGCGAAGTCATAAAGGTAAGCGTAAAAAAGCGGTTCAAGGTTTCAGATCTCGTTGAGACCCCACCTCAATCCTCTCCTACGAGGAGAGGAAGAATATATTAATTACAATTCGTATGCTCCCATCCTTCAAACATCTCCCCAAAAAACCACAATACATTCATGTCACGAACGACTTTGATATCTTTCAGTTATTCCAAAATATTGAAAGAGAATATGAAAACTGTTTTATTTTGGAATCACTCGGTGAACAGAACCAACATGCACGATACGCTGTGATTGGGTTTGGTCCAGCCCATCTCATCTCGGCAAAAGGAAATGCTATCGTCGTTGACGATGAGGTCTATAGAGTAAAAAATCCGTATCAAGCACTGCGCGGAATGATTCCGCAAGACTGCATTGCCCGGCAGTACGCTGGTGGACTGGTTGGGTACATGAGTTACGAGGCAGTGAATTATCTTGAACCAACAGTCTCGGTGAAAGTCCATCCTAGATTTCCAGAATTTATGTTTGGTTTGTATACCGATGGATTGGTTCACGACACGATGACGAATGAATTATTTTATTTTTATTATGAAAAAAATCGGATAAAAGAAATCAACAGATTTCTCGGCGAGACTACGCTGGCAGGGGAGGCAAAGATAACTCCTCTCGGTGATACGCTGACGAAAGAAGAGCATCATCGGGCAGTACAGACGGTAAAGCAATATATCGTCGACGGATTTTCTTTCCAGTGCGAAGTCGGCATGAAGAGTGAGTATGCTATCCAGGGCGAGACACTGCCAATCTATGAGCGTCTGCGTCAGGTGAACCCCTCGCCGTATATGTATTATGTAAAGTTTGGTGAGAAAAAAATCATTGGCGCCAGTCCCGAACTTCTGTTGTCTGTGAGCGGCCGTTCCATTGAAACACATCCACTCGCCGGTACGATTCAGCGCGGTACGACACCAGCGGAAGATACGGCGCTCGCACGAACCCTTCTTCGCGATCCCAAAGAAGCAGCGGAACACAGCATGCTGGTGGACATGCACAGAAATGATGTCGGCCGTGTCTCTCAATTTGGATCGGTTAGCATTCGATCTCTCATGAATGTTCGGCGCTTCCCTTTTGTCCAACATATCT
This sequence comes from Patescibacteria group bacterium, assembly GCA_038065155.1. GTDB lineage: Bacteria > Patescibacteriota > Patescibacteriia > Magasanikbacterales > UBA922 > JAHFIC01. The sequence continues at coordinate 4,279 of JBBTRO010000150.1, read as the reverse complement.
GCAGTGAAATTTCTGGCATTCTTCGACCAGGCGAGGACATGTTCACGGCCTTGGCCTCCCTTCTCCCCGGTGGTGTGGTCTCGGGCGCGCCAAAAATTGAATCCATTCGAATTATTGATCGTGAAGAAAAGGAAGCGCGTGGACCGTACGGCGGAGCGCTAGGATATTTTGGACTCAACGGTGATTGCACCTTTGCGATTCCGATTCGGACGCTCTTTGTTGATGGTGAGTATGCGTATACGCAGACGTCGAGCGGTATTGTGGCTGATTCGGATCCGGGAAAAGAGTATGAAGAATTACAGTATAAACTTATGGGGATGAGAAAAACGTTGGAGCCATTTATTCAAAATTAATATGCGCATTCTGATTCTCGACAATTTTGATTCGTTCACCTTCAATTTGTATCAGTTGGTTGGTGAATTATTGCTACCAACAGGAGGAAACGTGGGCGTAAAAAGAAATAATGAAATTACGACAGATGAAATTCACAAAGCGCAGTATGACCGAATTATTATTTCTCCGGGACCAGGTGATCCAAGCGATCGACAGTATTTTGGGGTTTGTGCCGATGTGCTTCAGAGCGTGAGTCAAACAGTACCGACGCTTGGTGTGTGCCTTGGGATGCAGGGCATGGGGTATTACTTTGGCGGACGAGTTATTCATGCCAAAGAGCCGATGCATGGAAAGACGAGTCAGATTGAACACGACGGTAAAGGTATCTTTGAAAATTTACCGCAAGGGCTTGAAGTGATGCGGTACCATTCGTTGATTGTCGATGAAGCATCTCTGCCATCGTGCCTAACGGTGACTGCCCGAGTTACGCAAGACAATGGGCGAGGAGAGATTATGGGTTTGCGACACAAGATGTTTCCGATTGAGGGAATGCAATTTCATCCCGAATCCTTTGCGACCGAAGGTGGGAAAAGTATGATACATAATTTTTTGTTTACATCATATGAAAGAGTATCTTAAAAAAATTTCTCGAGGTGAGAATTTAACCCGGGAAGAAGCGGCAGTAGCGATGGAAACAATCGCCACGGGACAAGCGAGTGAAGCCGAGACCGCCGCTTTTCTGATGGGCTTGGCAGTAAAACACGGAACCGAAGCAGAAATTGTCGGCATGGTTGAGGTGTTGCGTCGACATATGGTACGCGTCGAGGTTCCATATGACACCCTCGATACGTGTGGAACTGGTGGAGATGGTGCCGAGACATTCAACGTCTCTACGACCGCTGCCTTTGTGTGCGCAGCGGCTGGAGTGAAAGTCGCCAAACACGGCAATCGATCGGTCAGTTCGAAAAGCGGCAGTTTTGATGTGCTCGAGGCGCTGGGTATTCATTTTCCAACGACGCCAGAACATGCAGAAGTTTGCCTTGACATTGTTGGCATTGTGCCACTTTTTGCCCCACACTTTCATCCGGCCATGAAATATGTTGGGCCAGTCCGAAAAGCGCTTGGGATTCGAACTATTTTTAATTTTTTAGGGCCGCTTTTGAATCCAGCTGGGGCAACATATCAACTCGTTGGCGTTTCGGCAAAAGATACAGCCCAGATTTTGGGCAGTACGCTTATGAGCCTTGGTTCAAAGCGAGTGATTATCGTTCATAGTCAAGATGGACTCGATGAAATAAGTGTCGCCGCACCGACAGAAGTGTATGATTTTACAATCAATCAGACGGTTAAAATATATATAGTTGAACCAGAGAAACGGTATTCATTGGCTGAAGTGCGCGGCGGAAGCTCAACCGAAAATGCCGATATTATGAAACACATCTTGTCCGGCACTGGAACCGAGGCTCAAAATGAGTTTGTCGTTCTTAACGCCGGAATGGCTCTGGTGGCGGCTGGCAAGGTAGCAGACTTTCGTGAAGGAAAAGTACTGGCTCAGCACATATTAAGAAGCGGTACAGCAATGGAAAAAGTTAACGAATTGATCGCAGTAACTAAAAATTTTTGATGTATGCTCGAGCGTATTTTACAAGACAAGAAAGTAGATGTGGAGGAGGCGAAACAGCACCTGCCACTAAGAGAATTACAGGCACGTTTGCGCGCCTCATCTAAAGAGCCAGCGCGTGATTTTTATGGCGCTTTGCAAAGGGGCAAACCAGTGGCGCTGATTGCTGAAATAAAAAAGGCCTCGCCATCGGAAGGAAATATCAATCTAGATGTTGACGTACAGTCGCAGGCTAGGGCGTATTCAGACGGTGGTGCCAGTGCGATTTCGGTTTTGACAGACAGTCATTTTAAAGGTGAACTTCATGATCTCGAGCGTGTGAAACAAGTCACTGCGATTCCAATTCTGCGTAAAGATTTTATTTTTGATCCGTATCAAATTTATGAATCCAAATATTATGGCGCCGATGCGATCCTTCTTATCGCTTCAATATTGAGTCTTGAAAAACTTAATGAACTCCTGGCGCTCGCGAATGACTTGGGTCTTGGCTGTCTGGTTGAAGCGCGCACCAGTGAAGATCTCAAAAAAATTTTGGCAACCCCAGCGCCAGTCATTGGCATCAACGCACGTGACCTTACGACGTTTCAGGTGAATCTCGATCACGTTACGGCACTTGCCCACTTCGTTCCAACTGATCGATATCTCATCGCGGAGTCAGGCATCGAGACCGAGGCGGATGTTCAGCGTTTAGTTGGGGCAAGGGTAAAGGGGGTTTTGGTAGGGACGGCACTTATGAAAGCCAAAGACGTTGGCGCAAAAATAAAAGAATTGCAATTAATACTCTAAATTAAATTAAACGTCCCCTATAGTATCCGATCGGACATAATAGGGGACAGAGAAAAACATGTATGAAATTATTTTTTGAAACAAGTTTTGATGCCGACCGGGATGGATATTTTGGGGAGTTTGGCGGCAATTTTGCGCCCGAGTCATTACAGAGCGCTCTCGTGGAATTGAGGCAGGCATATGAAGCGGCAAAAGCTGACCCTCGTTTTGAGAGAGAGCTTATGTACCTCTATCAAACGTATTCAGGTCGGCCAACGCCGCTGTATTTCGCCGAGAATTTAACGCATGAGTTGGGCGGAGCAAAAATTTATTTGAAGAATGAAGGACTGAACCATACGGGCGCGCATAAAATGAATCATTGCCTCGGGCAGGCGCTTTTGGCCAAAAGAATGGGGAAGAAACGTCTGGTTGCCGATACCGGTGCTGGACAGCATGGGCTCGCGACCGCGACAGTGGCCGCGCGGTTTGGGTTTGAGTGCACGGTGTATATGGGCGCGGTCGATGTGGAACGCCAGCGGCCGAACGTATTTTGGATGGAGCAATTGGGGGCAACGGTTGTGCCAGTCGAGTATGGGGACAAGCGCCTCAAGGATGCCGTGACCGCTGCGCTTCAAGATTGGATTGCGCATCCTAATGATACTTATTTTTTGCTTGGGTCAGCCCTGGGGCCGCATCCGTACCCAAGTATGGTACGAGATTTTCAAAGCATCATTGGTTTGGAAGTGAAAGAACAGCACGCGGCCTTTGAGGGTAGGCTGCCGGATTACTTAATCGCCTGTATTGGTGGCGGGAGCAATGCGATTGGTTTGTTTAATGCTTTTTTGGATGAACCTACTGTAAAGATGGTTGCTGTCGAGGCGGGCGGGCGAGGCGTTGAAAAAGTTGGCGATCATGCCGCTCGGCTCCAGGGACAAGGTCGGGTCGGAGTCGTTGAAGCGTATAAGTCGTATTTTTTGACGAACGACGATGGACAAGTCCAGCCAACGCACAGTATTTCCGCTGGACTTGATTATGCCGGCATTAGTCCACAGCATGCACGATTGTTTAAGGAAGGCAGGGTCAAATATACGTATGCCACTGACGAAGAAGTCCTGGCTGCGTTTACGCGCCTGGCCAAAACCGAAGGGATTTTCCCCGCACTTGAATCTGCTCATGGCGTGGCCGATGCGATAAAACTCGCGCCGACACTTCCGAAAGATAAAACGATTGTGGTAAATGTATCTGGGCGAGGGGATAAAGATATTTTTATTGTGGCGGAGGCGTTGGGTGATGAAAAGTGGAAGGAGTATTTGAGGGCGAAGGTGAGTGGTTAATTTATTTTTTTAGATTTTATCCTTCCCTCCCCTTGTAGGGGAGCCTGCCTGCCGGTAGGCAGGGGTCAGGGTAGGGTCTCAACGAGTGTAATTGCTCTATTGAATGAATCATTTGTGAACTTGATTAAAATCACAAAGGTAGGCGTCAAAATAAATTTATAGCTTCTGCCCTCGTTGAGACCCTCTCCTGACCTCCCCCTACGAGGGGGAGGAACATAAAAAAGAA
>JBBTRO010000149.1:0-3736 GCA_038065155.1 Patescibacteria group bacterium | reverse complement strand
TCGCTCCAAAAAAGAAAATTTACATAACTTAAGGGCTTTGTAACATATTGGGCAATTGTTCCTTCTCTAACATCATGGCCGGCGTTATCCCAAACATACGACACAGTAACGGAGCTAATTAATGGAATAAGGACATAATAGGTTATAATCATCTGTCTGGTGTACCCATCAAGCGTCTCTCTGTCCCCAAACGTGGAAAGAATGACAAAAGGGAAAATGGCAAATGTCATGATATCAATGACAACCCAGACAAAAAGATTTTCTCGATAGACGAGGATTTCTTTAAAGGAGGTGATCATGATGTGGAAGTATTTTTTCATATCTGCTATCGGTATACATCCCTACGGTGAGCAATTGTCGTAAAAAATGCCGTGTCAGAATCAATAAAACTAAAAAGCACGCGGTACTGGCGCGTGATACGAAAAGAAAAAGCGAGTGGATGCCCTGTCAGTTTTTTTGTATGAAGCCTGGGGTCGCGCCAGTTTTTTCGGAAGATCGTTTCTTGTTCTTGGTAGAATTCCTGAATTATGTCTGGCAATTTTTTGAGTTTTTTGTCAAAGTTTTCATCACAGACAATCCTCATAGTCTAGCCTTGACACGACCGGCCTTTAGATTCCTCATCGCCTTGTTGAATTCAGCCTTCACCTTTTTTGGATTTTCGTAGTCGTCAAATGATTCGGTTGGTAGCGTATCATTTAGTTCGACAAGCACTCTTCGAGAAAATTCTGGAAGTGAAAGACCAAAATTAAGCGCCAGGCGGCTCAGCCTCTCTTTTTCTTTTTTTGGTATAGCGATAGTAATAGTTTGATTCATAATGCACTTATTATAGAGAAAAATGATGCCCATGTCAAATATATGCCGTTAAATCGTGTCGTTAACTCGACGCACTTGAATACCTTCGTACCGCAAAATTCCAAAATCGTACGGCAATAAAAAAAATGATTCCCGTAAATCCCAGCGCATAAAATATCCCTGCCACTGGCCACTTGCCCAGAAGCGTGGCCGTCGGCACAAAGCCGACAAACGCGATCGGCACAGCCGTGAACAAAATGACTTGAATTACTTTAGGTAAGACAGTGACGGGGTATCGACCAAGGGAAGACAGTGTATCCCAGGCATTGTTGACGTTGTCAAAGCGCAGAAACCAGAAGCTAAGGGTGTTGAGTATTAGAACAAATGCGTAGGCCACCGCGACGCCGCTCATGATTAAAACGAAGGCGATAAGAACATTGGTAGGTGAGAAAACAAACGTGAAATGCCAGAGCACCCAAACAAGGAGACCGATTTGGATACCCAAGCGATACAAAGCGCGAATGAGCACAATTTTGGTTGTACACAGGAAAAGGGGGCTCGCTGGCTTGGTAAGAACTAAATCTAATTCTCCCTGAGTAATAAGCTCGGACATATTGATCATGTTCTTTTTGAAAAACATGGTATAGATTTCATCCATGATGACGTAGACAACAGTCAATAAATACATCTCCGGTTTGGTCCAGCCGATAATTTCTTTTGTCTGCCCAAAGATGACCTCAATCGTCGTGGCCAACAGCCCCACCCATAGTACATTGGTAGCGAGATGGAGCCACGTATCACGCCGATACTGCGCTTCGTACGAGATGGCATTGTTCAGAAATATTTTGTAGATATTAAAGTATTTTTTCATATCCCTACCCCTTCATATTGTCTCAGCGCTCGCTTGTACATCACAGACAAAAATATCCACAAAACTGCCACCCATATTCCAGCCAACAGAATCGCCTGCAGACTTTCCACCACATTCATTCGCCCGAGATATATTTGCGCTGGCACGTACGACATAAATTTAAAAGGTAGAAAATTTCCCACTGTTTGGACGAATTGCGGATAAAAAGTCAGTGGCGCGATTTGGCCGGCAAATACCGTGCGCAAAATATCATGGCTTTGATCCAGCGCGTTGATTTCCCCAAACCAAAAAGCACTAACGCCAATCCCGAGCATGATAAGGTGCGAGAGAACAAAGGCCAGGAACAGAGAAACCAGAAAGAAAAGAATTTGCAGAGGGTCAGTCGGCAAGACAAAAAGCTGTGGCCAAAACAATTTTAAACCAAGAACGATAAAAGCGATGGTCACACAGCCCAGGAGTTTGTATGACACCGCTTGAGTTGTCTGATACCACAGAAATGATACCGGTCGCGCGAGAATCCCATTGATGTCGCCGCGGTTGATCGCTTGCTGGGTGACCCTAGCGATATACGACATGGCGATCAAATTTACGACTGCGGCCACAATGTAGTAGGTGACCATATCGTGTTTGGAATATCCCAAGATATCGGTGCGCTCGCCATAGATGGTGAGCCAGATGAAGGGGAAGATAAGAAAAGACAAAAGGTCTCGGCTTTGCCACACCAAAAGCCGCGCTCGGTACGCAAAGAGGCGCTCGAAGTAAAGTTTGGTGATGAAGAAGTATTTTCGTATCGCCATAATTTCGTATAATAACACTGCCTTGCAAATTTTGCTAATCTTGGCTAAGCTATACAAAGCAACAAAAGGCAAGGAACAAAAAGCAATTGTATTTTGTTCCTTGCTGTTTGCCTTTTTGTATGCAAAAATACGACCCCAAACAAATCGAATCCAAATGGCAGAAATACTGGGAGGAAAATAAAACTTTTGAAGTTCAAGAAGATCTCGAGAAACAAAAATTCTATGGCCTGATTGAATTTCCGTACCCATCTGGTGCTGGCCTTCATGTTGGCCACCCGCGCTCGTACACTGCAATGGACGTGATTTGTCGCAAGCGTCGGATGGAAGGGCAAAACGTGCTATTCCCCATGGGCTTTGATGCGTTTGGTCTGCCAACTGAGAATTTTGCAATTAAGACCGGTCGTCCTCCGGCCGAAGTCACAGCCGAAAATATTGCCACGTTTACCCGCCAACTCAAAGCGTTGGGTTTTAGTTTTGACTGGTCACGAGCGGTCGATACTACCGATCCGAAGTATTATAAATGGACGCAATGGATTTTTCTTCAACTTTTTAAACATGGTTTAGCGTACAAAAAGAAACAGCCAATCAATTGGTGCCCAAAATGCAAAATCGGTTTGGCTAATGAGGAGGTCGTCGATGGCGCTTGTGAACGCTGTGGCACCACAGTTGAAAAGCGCGAGAAAGAACAGTGGATGCTGGCAATCACGAAGTATGCGGATTCTCTTCTCGAGGGATTGAAAGAAGTTGACTATATCGAACGAGCGAAGATTCAGCAGACGAATTGGATTGGACGGAGTGAAGGGATTAACATTTCATATCCAGTCGAAGGCACAGATACGGTAATTACCGTCTTTACTACTCGGCCGGATACGAATTTTGGTGCCACGTTTTTGGTTGTTGCCCCGGACAGCCAATTCGTAAAAGAAAATTTTGAAAAATTTATCGACAAGAAATCTGCACAGGATTATATAGAAGCTTCGCTCAAAAAAAGTAATGAGGATCGTACTGCTGAGGGCCGTAAGAAAACTGGTGTTGCTACAGGTTTTTTTGCTATCAATCATCTGACCAAAAAAAGAATGCCCATCTATATTAGCGACTTCGTCATTGGTAGCTTTGGTACGGGGTGTGTAGTAGGGGTGCCAGGGCATGATATTCGCGATTTTGAATTTGCTATCGCAAAAGGCATCGAGGTCATTCGCGTCGTTGTCGGTAAAGACGGTGACACCTCGCCAATCACGAAACAGGGACAAGTACAAGAAGAAAGCGGCACTATGAT
>JBBTRO010000148.1:0-4569 GCA_038065155.1 Patescibacteria group bacterium | reverse complement strand
GGCTTATGGAACTCGCGAAAACAGACGCAATCTTTATGCACGATCTCCCAGCCTACCGCGGCAATGAAGTCACAGGCGAAGTTATTGATGGGCCGCAATCGGTAGTATTTGAGCAAGCGGAAAATCGGTTGCATGCGCAGAAAGCATTACTAGCTTATCTCTTAGAAAAAATCATATGAAAACTTTTTATTTTATTACGATTGACGTCCGCCGTCGCATTCGCTCTTTCGAGAGCGGGTTGTGTTGATGTTGTATTTTAGTCATCAACCCAGTCCCCTCTCAAAAGAGAGGTTTTTCTTTTTGTGGAGGAAAAGATGGACAAATGGCAAGAACTTGTCGAGCATCTTCAAGAAGAAGGCGCACTCGTGCAGGATCGCATCACCGTCGAACACCTCCACCGTGCACAGTTGGAGGGACGAACAACGTCCATTGAGGAGGGAGGCTGTGTCGTAGCATTCGGAGCGTTGTGGCCAACGGAAAGTGCCGGGTGGTGCGAAGTTGGCACCATCTGGGTTCATCCGAACTGTCGCGGACGACATTTTTCCAAGCAAGTGTTCATGGTGCTTATGAGAAAAATCGTCCAAATCCGTCTCCAGGCATTTCTTATCACCGATAAGGACTGCATTGCGCATCTGGCGACCGCGGCGAATTGGCGAGAGGATAATTCTTGGGGCAAAACTAGCGCTGTTCCGATTCAGTTGGTAGGGCACCGCCAGTACCGTGACACAAACCAACAAAGACGTCTGTTCTTTTTCAAGAATGAACAGGCACGAAAGGAGTGAAAATGAAAAGCACGTGGGCATTTCAGGACATGGATAATGCATGGCATTTCAAGGGAAAGAATGAAGGGCTCCGAGTTGCCATTGTGGTTGAGGTCCACGGCAATGAGCATGGTCCGCGAGCGGGATTCGACGAACTCAAAACTCGTCTCCAAGATCGATCACTGGTCGTGGAAAGCGGCGAACTCTGGCTCGTGATCGGCAACCCGGCCGCGGTCGCGCTCAACAGCCGGTTTGGTCCGGACGACTTGGACCTCAATCGGCAGATGACGACCGACATTCGGTGCGCGACCGATGAGCTTCCGACCCGCGTACGCGCCCGTCAGCTCATGGAGCTCCTAGACCACGTTGATGTCGTCTTGGATTGCCACGAAACGAACATGGAGACACTTGGCTCTTTCCTAACGACGCCGGTCCTGCCTGAACAAATGCAGTTCGAGATGGCTCTTCGATGCTTTGATGCGAAAATTGTGATCGTTGACCCGCAACAAATCTTTGGTAAAGGCAAGTCATGTACGGTGGAGGAATGGGTCGGGCGAAAGCCAGGAAAATTCGTGCTCTGTTATGAACATGGCCAGGTCGGGACAAAAACCAACCGATCCAGCTGTGATGAGATGGTGAATTTCCTGCGAGTACTAGATCTGTTGTCTGGGCATCCACGATCTCTCCAGCAGCCACCTGACATGTACAAACTGATTGATGAACTGGAATACGTGGACGGATTCGAGTGGGCGTTTAGGCCATTCAACCTGCGTCGAGTAGTCAAAGGAGAAATTTTGGGGTACACGCTGAAAACTATCAAAGTCATGACAGAAGGAATTCTCGTCTACCCCAAGACACCGTCTCTGGCTGAAAAAGAAGGCATCCTTACTTATCTGGCTCAACCGTTAAAAGATGCCGACTATCACGCCGATCGATCTGAAAAACTCGAGCGGCAAGTCGAAGCACTGACGAGACGGGTACAAGAATTGGAGCAGTGGATTCTGGATCACACCGACGACGGGAAGTAAAACACGCCGCTCGTGAGCGGGATACAAATACACGCGTGAGCCGGGCATGTTCAAAGCCGGCACCAATGCTTGCGCGCAAACACAAGACAAGAAATCCAAACTCGAAAGAGCGAGGATTTTTTGTTTTTAAATATTTTTTCAAAAATGTTTTTGCAATTCACATCAGATTGAAATCTTTCGATGTGGCTCAGGACATCTTGCTGTGGCAAGATGAGTTATACACAGCCCCGTGCAAAAATCTCTTCACAAAAAAATTAAAACACCTTATACTAACAATCGGTCGGTTATCGCGTGAAAAATTTCTACAATTTATTCTCGTGATAAAAATTTTTACATCGATGCTTGTCATGTAAAAATGTTCGCGGGCAAACGCATATACCATTTGGTGTGTACCATGGTCATATCAAAGTATGCGCCGCTATCTTCAAAAAGAAAGGAGAAATATATATGGCAAAGAAAAGAAAAGCCGCCAAGAAGCGCAAACCAGCAAAACGCAAACCAGCCAAGAAGCGAAAGGCTGCGAAGCGCCGAAGATAGCACTTCAAAAAACATCCGCCTCATCGGCGGGTGTTTTTGTATCAATCAAGCGATAATCTGCCCTGTCTTACTCTGCCGCGATCTTCGTTGCCCACGAACACTTTGACCACGCCAAACACGCCATCATAACCCGGTTCTACCGTAATATTCCCCGCCCGCACTCGTTCAATAGCACTGGCAATCTGTGGTGTGCTAGCCTGCCCGATCTCCTGAGGCGACGCATGCAATAATATATAAAACTCACTCCTCAATTTTTTTATAAGCGTATTATATACTGTCGTGACCGCTTTACTTGGTACTCCTATCTCCAACACATCGGCAATAATTTCTGGTAACGGCACTAGACTCCGAAACGAGATTGAATTTTTTACCAGAAATTTTTTTGCTTCTGCTTCGGTTCGATCAGCCAACTCGTCCACTCGATTCATGACACCAATCGTTAAGGGTTTCTTGCACTTTGGACAAAGCCCAGCATATTTTTTAGTTTCTGCTGGCGTGCAGACAAATTTGCACACCGCGTGCCCATCCAAATGATACTTCCCCTCTTCCGGATAGAATTCGATCGTATACAAAAATTTTTCTCGATCACCATTTTGAATGACACGAAAAATTTCGTCATACGTAATCTCAGTCTTGATCTCAAATCGCATCACATTCGCTTCTCGCCCCAATTTTTGCGGACTATGTGCATCGGAATTGGAAATAAGGGTGATATCGTCAAGCCAGCTACAACGCCGATTCATAAGCGGGTCGCTGGACAATCCTGTCTCAATCGCCCGGACGTGAGGCGTCAAATCTTCAAAACATTCTTCCAGAGTGTCATACCCGCCCTTCGAGCCAAAAACACCAAACCACGGTGTCCACGCGTGAGCTGGGATCATCACCATCCGCGGATCAATCTCGAGCATAATCCGCAGAAGGTCTTTACAGGTCAAACCCAAAATTGGCCGGCCATCAGCCTTCAAATTACAGCCACGCGCTTCGAGTACCTTGTTGAATTTCCCCGCCGCTTCAAGCGAAGGCGCAAAGATAAGCAGGTGCACTCGGCGCGTTTGCCCAGCGTGTTTTTTGATCGAAGCCACTTCCGTGCCAATAATGAAGCGAGTTTTGCTTGAATCATCTCTAAGTTTATATATACCACTCGTATCCTCAATCAACTGTTCCTGCATGTGCGCAAACCACGCCGGATGTGTAAAATCCCCAGTCGCGACAATATCAATACCGCGAACTTCGCAAGTCTTCGCAATCGTCGGCAAAACCAAATCTATCGAGCACGCTCGAGAGTATTTGGAATGAATATGAAGGTCGAGAATTTTTTCAACCACATTACCACCACTTCGGGTTATTCGTAATGAAGTTCATAAGCGCATCGTATTTTGGCGAACTGGCCTGATCCATGGATTCCAGCGAGCCAAAGCGGCCGACGCCGCCGGCATCGTAATGCATGACGTTTAGGAAATGCTCCATCAGATGCCCGCCAGCGTTCTTCCAGCCATTCAAGAATGTCGTGTAGGCTGTGCCCATGCGCGGATCGCGGTTGGCCGAATTGTAGAGGTTGTTCAAAGTCGTATTCGCCACTTGCCCTCCGCTTTCGACCAGATGCTGGCCGGATTCGTAGGCAAGGAGTTCCAACCCATACTGCCGGGCGTTGGCCGCATTGTTATTCATTTCAGTGATGTTCGCCGGAACAAGCGTGTTGTTGATGTAATTGAACAACTGATCAAGCGAATAACCGACGACTGCCGCTTCATCGTTCGGACGGGTATTAAAGTACGGCGCGATCGAGAGCGCGTCAGCCTGCTCATACGTATTTTGCCACTGCATCACTTGAAGCCCGGTCCACGGATTGGCAGATTGGGTCGAGAGCACGCGGACGAGCCGACGGTCAGAACGGCCGCCAAAGATTTCGTTCCAAATGCCGAACAATTTTGCCGACTGCTGTGCATAATACCGCAACTGCGCCAGGTTAGGATCCGTAGAAACACCGAGCCTTACACCCTCAGAACGCAAGTACTGCGCGACTGCATATCCCCCATTCCATGTTTCATTGGAATACTCAACATACGCTTTCAAATTTGAATTCAAATTATCATGTACGTATTGGGCGAACTGGCGGGTAAACGGATCGGCCACGCTGGTCGAACCATGCAGATCATTGGCGCAATGCGGGATGGTAAACCATGGATCAACATTAAGCTTATTCGCTATCATGACCATGATTTCAACCGGCACGGCATGGCCGG
>JBBTRO010000147.1:0-1884 GCA_038065155.1 Patescibacteria group bacterium | reverse complement strand
TTTGCTTGTCAATAACGCGTGGGTAGGCATGCTCTGTGGTGCCGATGTTCGGCAAGCGGTGACGCAAAAAATTTATGAAACTGCGTCATTTGCTGAATATGTGATTGCCAATAAGTTTGTATTGGATGCCTTAAACAGTAATGTCGAGCCAGTTCCAATTGTCTCGGCGCAACCGACAGAGCCGCTTATGTTTGGCGAGGCGTTTCGCAATTTCATAAACGAGGTGGGTGATCGTTTGGTAGATAAAAAAGTTTTTGAGTTGTATAGTTTGAAGTTGCTCCGCGATACGGCGCCGGTGCGATACCGTGAGGCGGTTGCTGGTATCTTAGTTGTCTATAGTCATATTCACGAAGCAGATTTAATCCCCAAAAATCGCGGCGGAGAAATGGATGAGTTATTTTTGTACGAACGAGATCTCGCGAAGCTTGTGACATGGTATATGGTGGTCGATGACTGGAAACAGATTGTCACCTACTACAAAGCGCCAGAACCGTTGGTTCCGCTCAAGAATTTTTTACGCGCCTACGCAAAAGAGATGCCAGTTATGGATGATGAGCCAGCAGCTGAAAAATTTATTGCGTTTGCTCAATTTTTGCATGAAAAGCAGATGTTTTCATCAGATGTGGAACTCCTCCTGTTCGATGAATCAGATGGAAAATTTCACTGGAACCAGGAATATATCGGGTTTTTGAAAGAGGAAATAAATGAATTGAAGAAATGAGAAAAAACGGCTGGGCGCTGGGGGTCGATATGCTGGTCTTTGATGAAAAAACCGGGCACTGGCAGTGGAATGAAAAGTATGTGGAGCTCTTGAATGAGGAGGTTGGTGAAATAATAAAATAAAGTTTTTTATGGCAGATAGACCCGGGGATGGGACAATTGTGGTAAAAAAATTCGATGGAACTATGGTTCGTATGACCATGGCCGAGTTTCGAGCCTATCAGAAAGCACTCCAGCACCCAAGCACTCCAGCCATGCCTACCGGCAGGCAGGCACCCAAGCACTCCAGCACCACGATGTCTAAAGTCATTAAGAAAATTGAACCAGAAAAGAAACAGGTACCAGAGTGGACTGATGAAGATCACAAATCGCTTTTGGATGACGCCTTTCATAAGGATGCTCCAATGTCTCATGCGCTTTCGACCACCAGTCCGGTGACGAAGATTTTTGTGGATGAGGCCCAAGCAAAACAAATCCCAAATTCCAAATCCCAAATTCCAAATCCTTCTGTGGCGGAGGTCCTAAAGCGCGTTGGTTGGCAGGTGAACGCAGATGTGCGCAAACGTTTGGAATCATTAATTTTGTCGTGTCTCAAGGACGTTCGCAACGATGAGCAATTTTTGAGTACGGCCATGGCGCCGATAGATAAGGGGGGGGCTGGGTTGTCACGCGAGCAGGCCGAGCGGCTCTTGGCAGTGACGAAGGAGTTTTTGTCAAAACAGACTTCAGCAATCAGACTTCAGCAACCAACCATGAGTGATCAGCGGCTTAAAGAAAAGAGTGGTCAAAGTTCTAGCAAACAACAATCTCAGGAATTTGATCAAAAATTAAAAATAAATGACCAAGAGATCGGCGGCTCCAAATTCCAGATTCAAAATTCTAAATTCCGCTCCACGATGCACGACATTACCCCCCCACAAGAAGATCACCCCGCTCTCGGGCCTCGTGAAGAATTTGCGGGGTTTTCGTTGGTTGATTTTGTTCGGCTCGCGCCAACGACTGACGCCAGGCTGTCCCGGCTCAAGGAAAAGTTTGCCACCTGGAGGCAGGAATCTTTTTTGGTTTTTTTGGATGTGAAAGAGGCTTGGCGAAAAAGCTCGCTTTACCGGATGTATATTGATACGATTCTCGCCTCTCTAAAAGAAAAAAAGCCGATTGCCGAAC
>JBBTRO010000146.1:0-7863 GCA_038065155.1 Patescibacteria group bacterium | reverse complement strand
TCAGGGTCGTGTGAGCGCGCCAATCATGTCCGGTATCCGTCAAACGATCCACTACTTGCTTCATGAAACCGGGATGGCCAAAAAAAACGATCTGATCAAACTCACCTCCCAACAATTGGACTACACTAACAATATCATCAAGATTTTTCCCGGGTGTTACGAGTGTCGCCGGATATTTTTTTTGTTTCAAAAGATCGGCCAGAGCACCGACCGTTATTACCCCGGCAATATGCCACCCAAGTGCAAAACACACGACCAGAAGCGTGCGGCGATTGGCGATATCGCCAGCCGTCCGAAGAAGTTCGTCATGGAATGACAGCGTGATGACCTCTTCAGCGGCAAAGCGGGGCCAAATGGTTGGTGTGCCCGAACTGCCCGAGCTGTAGGCTATGACCGAACCATTTGCCAGCTGTCCACCGACGCACCGCTCAGGCAAGGAGTACTGTCGGATATAGTTCTCTTTGGTCGCGATCGGTACGGAGAGAAAATCAGGTATGGACTGGATAGATTCATGGCGGACGCCATGACGCCGAAGAAAATCACGGTAGGCAGGAACACGCTGTGCCGCCTCATGAAATACCGCGATCGCATTTTTCTCTCCCTCTGACATAAAAATAACCCTCGTTTACGCCAGTTTTTTACCCAGCGTCTTTTCCGCCACCGTCACGATTGAACCGCTAGCGACGATCGCCTTCGCTGTCTCAAGCAAAGGCGACATGTGCCGATCGCTATCGTATGCCCTTATACTCATGCGCACATGGCGAAGGACAGCGCCGGCGACGGGGCTTAACTCTTCGGCCTTTTGCTCCTCAAGCGCTTCGGACAAGGCAAAAAGCAAAACTGCCAGAATGTAAGAAATCTTTTCCTTAATATCACGCGCTTTGCGCGCGGCGACGAGGCCAAGACTCACCACATCTTGATTTTCTCCGTTTGAAGAAATACTTTGAATTGACACTGGTGCAGCCAGAGCTCGGCATTCAGCTAAGAGCGAGGTCGCGATGTATTGCGCCCCTTCCAGCCCGCAGCGAAGTCCAGCCCTGCCGCGCGCCAAAAAAGGTGATAGGCCATTACTGCGCGCCGGATCAAGGAGACGATTAAGCTGGCGTTCGGCCAGATTGCCGATCTCCACAAACGAAATCGCCAAGACATCGAGCGGGAGTGACACGCTCTGACCGTGAAAATGAGCGCCTTGAAACATCGTCGAACGATCGGTAAAAAACAGCGGGTTGTCATTGGCTGAATTCATCTCCGTCGTCAGTCGCTCGGTAACATAGGTCAAGGCGTCGCGCACGGCTCCGAGGATTTGCGGCGTCGCGCGCAGAGTATAAGCGGCTTGAACGGAAATACCGGAATCAACGACTTCATTTTTCTCATTCATGAGGGTTCGAAGATTCTGTTGGATTGCCGAGAGCTTCTCTTTGTCCCAAGCCAGGGCGCTGCCATCCAGACAGTCATCAACATTGGCCGCGCTGGCAATCTGGCCAGGGTGCGGCTTCGCCAGGTGAGCAAAAGATTGAAACGGCTCGCGCGATCCTTTTAACGCTTCGATGGCGAGCGCCGTCAAAATTTCTGCTGTTCGAACCAATGCCCAAGCATCGGCAATCTGCAAAACGCCGACACCGGTCATCATGGTCGTGCCATTGATAAGTGCCAGCCCTTCTTTGGCGCGGAAAACCACTGGCGTCAAATGAGCGGCACTCAGCGCCGCTTCAGCTGTCATCACATTGCCGCCATATTCCACCTCGCCTTCTCCCATAAGAGAGAGGGCGATATGGGCGGACGGATTCAAGTCGCCGCTTGCGCCGACCGACCCCCACTGCGGAATCCGCGGGTGAATGCCTTTGTTCAAAAAAGCCAAAAGCAGATCAGCCGTCTCCAGCCGTATGGCCGAATACCCTTTGGCAAACGCATTGAGGCGCAGTAGCATGGCGGCGCGGGTTTCTTCTTTGGAAAAATAAGGACCGACATTGGCCGCGTGACTGCGAATTAAATTCTTCTGCAGTTCCTCTTGATAACTGGGCGGAATCAGCGTCGAAACAAACGGGCCAAAGCCCGTCGTGATTCCATACATGATACGACCTTCTTTCACCCACGCTTCGAGCATGTCTCGTGATGCCGCCATCTTTTCTCGACTGCTCGGTGAGATCGCGACAAACGCGCTGTCTCGCGACGCCCTGAATACAGCTTCGGCCGTCAAACTTTCGCCGTCCAAACTAATCAATTCTTGCGTGTGCGTATTATCCATAACAATATTATTCTTATTGTATTTTCCCAAATGACAATAATTTTTCCAGACTGAAAACCGTCCGGCCGCTTTTGAGAGGCAGTCCCGTCGCGATCATGCGAGCCGCATAAGCGAGTACTACTCCAGCAAGCGTCGCGGCGCCGCCCAGCTGAGGCCAGGAATAAAGGCTGTGTCCAATCGCTTTGACCGAAGCATTCATTCGCGGTGTCACCACCCCTTTGCCTACGATCCGACCGATGATACTGGCCGCTTCTGGCAGTGTTGCCCGAGCGATTGCCGCGCGGTCAATGCCGTGAAGGCGTCCGCCGAAAAGCGGCAATGACGGATCCTGGTCGTACCGTTCGACCTCCAAAACCACACCGTCGCCATTATCAGCCGCTGAAATGACCGGAATGCGCAACCGTCTGGCAAGAATACGAATGCTGAATTTGAGCGCGAGATTGTCCATCTCTTCAATGAGGACGCCGGCCCGTTTTGGTTTGGTTAAAAACCGCCGCATATTGAGTGCGGTTACCCCATCGGAAAATATCCGGAGACCGGCATACGGATTCATGGCGTACACTTCTTGCGCCACCGCCACCGCTTTGTTTGTTCCGATGAAGCGAACGCCCGAGCGGATCCGATTCAAATTGGAAGGCGCGATGCTGTCCGGATCAGCCAAGCGCATGTCATAGCTCCCCCCGCCCTGAAGCGCGATAGTGAGCGCCGCGTGACTGCCTACCGACAGCCCGGCGATGGCAATGGGAAAGTCGCGAAACAGTTCCTGTTCCCGTTCGGTAATCAGATATTTATTCCGCGCCGTTCGCAGTTCTTCATGGAGCGCTCGGTCAAGACAATGAACGAGCGTGCGATCCCACGGATAATACACCCAGACGCCGCAATCGTCCAACGTTCGTTTCCCCCGGTGCGCTGATACAAAAGCAGTTTGCGCTTTTTTAAGGGCAGACGGTTGACCTCTCAGGCCGGGCTCTCGGATGGCGCAAAGTTCAGACAAGGCTGTCTTATACTCATCAACGACTCGAAGATTTTTCTTTCGAAGCAATCTTTGCCGAGCCTGACGATCGTGGCGTCTATTGCCAAAAAATAATTGCGGTTGTGCGCTGACAGACGATGGCATACAATCTACATTTCCTCCACCGTTTCAATCCCCAAAAGCCAAAGGCCACTCGTCATCACCTGTTCAACAGCTTTAATCAAGCGCAAACGAAATGATCGCGCTGATTCTTCGACTTGAAGGACGGGACACTGCTCGTAAAACGAATTGAACGTCTGCGCCAATTCCAAAAGATAATGAGCAATTTTCGAAGGATCCAACTTTTCTGCCGCCTCTTTCGTCACCTCTGGATACGCCGCCAATTTCAGCACTAATTGTTTTTCTATTGCTTCAACAACCGTAGGGATTTCGGATTTCGGATTTCGGATTTCGGATTTTTCAAGGATGCTTTTTATTCTCGCCACGATATAGAGTAGGTATGGTCCGCTGTCGCCATGGGTCGAAATCGAAGTGGCCATGTCAAAGGCGATATCATCGGAAACGCCGGATTTAAGCATTGCATACTTGAGTGCGGCCACAGTCACCTTTGTCCGTATTTCAGCTTTTGTCTCTGCCCTCATCTCAGCCATGACGCGATCGACTTGTTTCTCAACCTCTGCAATCAAAGCATCACCTGTAATAATATTCCCCGTCCGCGAACTCATCTTTTTTTCACATTTGAGTTGCAAATATCCGCCGATGAGATGAAACTCCTTGCCCTGGGTTTTGGGCATGATGATTCCCAAGGCTTTAAAGACGACTTTAAAATATTCAGTTTGCTCTTTGCCTACGACGTGGATCACCTGATCCGGGCTATACTCAGCAAAATGAAGCTTGGCCAAGGCCAGCTCTTTGGCTTCATAGGTCGGGTACCCCTGACTATTCACAAACACTCGGTCATGGAGACCGTACTTACTCCCAGAAAAAACGATCGCGCCATCGCTTCTTATAAATACGCCTTTGCGTAAATATGTTTCGACAATTTTTTTACCCGTAACGACTTCTGATTCAAAATACATCCGATCGTATGCCGTGCCAAGCTTGGTGTAGATCGTATCAAAATAATCCAAACTCCACTGCCGAGTCATTTGATACACGCTTTGAATCCCGGGATCCTTTGCGTACACCCTCTCGTTGAACAGCGTGATTTCGGCCTTCGCCTTGGCATCGTTTTCAAAATGCGTGGCTCCGTACGCATACGCTCGACCGAGAAATTCTACCCTTTCCTGCAGCGGTTTGTCCTTTATTTGCTCGAATTCTTGACTCATCGCTTGAATTCCCCACAAGGCCTTGGCGACATGCATGCCCACGTCGCCTTGATAATTGACCCGTTTCACCGCGTAGCCGCCATTCCCAAGTATGCGAGCGACACTTTCTCCAGTAATTAGATTCTTCAGATGCCCCAGATGAAACGCTTTGAGCGGATTTGGACAGCCGTACTCGACCAACACCTTTTTTCGCTTGCCAAATTTATGCGCCCCATACTTCTCTTTTTGCTTGTCGATGTCTTTCAAAACACTTTTTGCCGTCGCGTTCTCGTTCAAAAAAAAGTTAATATATGGCCCGGAAAATTCAATCCGTTCAATCAGCGCTGAAGTCTGAAGTCTGATGGCCGAATGCAGTTGCTTCGCTACCTCGGCCGGACTTTTCTTCTGCGCCTTTGCTATGCCAAAACAGCCAAACGCAACGTCACCCATTTCTACGTTTGGTGGAATAGTAAATTCAATCTTTTCTTCAACACCAGCTTTTCGTAATAACTTCTCAATATCATTCTTAATCTTTTTCATCATACAACTTTCACAAAAAATCTTTTCCCTTTCTGAACAATCTCGCCAGCCTTAACGATCCGGCCAACATCGCTCACTTTCTCGTCATTCACTCTGACTCCGCCGCCTTCAATGTCGCGCCGAGCCTCGCCGCGGCTTTTGACAAACCCCGCTTCGACAAGAACAGTTAGAATATCATAAACGCTTGGTTTGAGTTCCGGTACTTCGGCTGGTTTTTCGTGAGACTGGATCACAGCCGCGAAGTTCGCCTGTCCTTTCTTGGCCGATGCTTCGCCCAAAAATGTCTTTGTAATCTCATAGGCAAGACGAAGTTTAAAGTCACGCGGATTCGACCCCTGACTCATCGCTTGCCCCATATCTTTGATTTCTATCATCGACATCGTCGTGCACAGTTCAAACCCGTTTATAATCATTTCATCGGTCCAGCGCATGACTTTGCCAAACATATCTTCTGAAGTATCAGAAAACGCGATCATGTTGCCCTCGGATTTGCCCATCTTCCTGCCAGCGCTGTCGGTAAGGAGTCTCATGGTCAAAACGAATTTTTCTTTGTTTTTTATTTCTTTCAAAAGATCTCGACCAATAAGCATATTGAACGTCTGATCATTGCCGCCGACTTCGCCATCCACATTCATTGCCACACTATCATAACCTTGCATGATTGGGTACAAAAATTCATGGACGTGAATCGTGCCGCCCTGCTTCAGACGCTCCTGGAACATATCACGCTCGAGGAGCCGCGGAACGGTCACATGAGCGGTGAGCTTAAGGACATCGTCAAAACGCATCTTGGCAAGCCAAGTGCTATTGAATTTCAATTCTGCCTTATTTCTTCCTGAAAAATTCAACAATGCCGATGCTTGTCTTTGATAAAGCTTGCAATTGACAATCACCTCTTTGCGAGATAATTGTTTTCTTGTCGACAACTTATCGGTTGGATCCCCAATCATGCCGGTGAAATCCCCGATAAGCATGATAATCTTGTGGCCAAGATCCTGGAATTGCTTGAGTTTGAGAAGCGTAATGCCATGACCGACATGAAGTGTCGGCGCGGTTGGATCATAACCAGTGTAGAGGGTCAATTTCTTGCCAGACGCCAAAAGCGACCGCAGAAATTCCTTTGCTGGATAAATATTCTCCACGCCGCGCGTGAGAAGCTCTTCGATTTTTTTTGAATCGGTGGAAATTGGCATACAAATTTTTATGCGGCGATCGCAGACTCCCTGTACTCTGGTTGCCTGGCCGGTCTCTTTTGCGTAATAGGCAAATGGATTTCAAAAATAGTATTGAACGCCAACGCTTCTTCGGGCTGATTCACCGGCCGTTTATCCGAAGCAAAAATCGCGTACGGGTGAGGTTTGTCTGACTTTTTGCGGCTCATAACAATCAGGTGGCCGCCAACACTCTCCAATCGAGTATCCAAAAATCTGGTTCCCAATCCTGTACTTCCAGTCCCGGAATTACCTCGCAGGACAAAAGATTTTGGACTGTCAGGGTTGAGCTGTGCTTCTGTCATCCCCACCCCATCATCCATAATTCGAATAACCAAGTCACTTCCTTCCCTGGCTATTACCCCGCTCCGACTATGCGCTCCTATCTCTTCCTTTCCTGCGTTCCGAATAATATTTAACAAAGCATTGGCGACGAGGCTCGGCACCGTACGGACTTCCTCGTTTGCCGCCAGCCTATATGACCCAGATACCCTGCACTTCAATTGGCTCTCGATCATCCGTTGTACAAGAAGCATATCCAACGATTCGCGAGGATAGCCTGGAGGAATAATCTGTGGTTCCCTAAAACGCAACGCGCTGTCTTCCGATGTAAGTACTGCTCGAGAGAGGCTATCTCGTAAATCCGGTAGGTCTTCTTGCAAAGAATCCATATCCTCATCCTTTATGTCCAGCCGAACCAGATCGAGACACGCAAATACGGCGGCAATATAATTATTCACATCATGGTGCACTTCAGGCACTTGATTTTTTATCCCTCCCATGATTGATTTGTACGACTCCACTGAACTAAGAAAAGGCACGCTGGCTATCTCCCTTAAAAATTCCTGGATCGTGTCGATGTATTTTGGGAGTTCCTTTGGCTCAGAAGCACACCATGCTTTGAGCTGTCCACGCCAACCTTTATATAGGGAGACAATTTTTTCTACTTGATTTAAAAAGTCTTGCTCCGTTCTTTCTGTTTGAGTCTCTCTTCCGGTCATCCCGGTCACAATACCTTCAGTCATATTTTTCATGAGATATTAAATTTTAATTCAATTCCCCGGCCACCGTTCAACCATAAGCAAATTTCCCTGAGCCAAATTTCTCTCGAGCAGCAATTGCCAGATATGCTCGGTCACAAACGGCATAAACGGATGCAGAAGTTTGAGCGTCGTAATCAAGTTGTGCAGTAAAATCTTTTTGGTGTTGTTAGAGAGTGCTTCGTCTGCCAATTGAGTCTTGCTCGCTTCAATATACACATCGGCAAACTTATGCCAGACAAAATCATAGATCGTTTGCGCCGCCTCGTGCAAGCGAAAACTCCCAAGGTTCCTGGTCACGGCTTCAGTCGTTTGCGACAATTCTGCAAGAATATTTTTATCCGCCTCGGTTTTCGCCTCATGTGAACCACCCACTGTCTCCACATTCGTCATAATAAACCGAGCGATATTCCAGAGTTTGTTGGCAAAATATTTCATGCCGTTGATCTTGTCCTCGGCGAGCGGGATATCGTTGCCGGCGGCAGTCGAAAAAATCAGAGCGAATCGCAATGCATCCGTGCCATAGGTATCAATCACGCCAAGTGGA
>JBBTRO010000145.1:0-2001 GCA_038065155.1 Patescibacteria group bacterium | reverse complement strand
AAGGGCAAGTGTTTCCATGGTGTGGTCAAACGCCATAATTTCAAGGGCGGTCCGCAGACACATGGCCACAAAGACAATTTGCGCATGCCTGGGACGATTGGCGCCGGCGGCGTTCAACGCGTATTCAAGAACGTTCGCATGGGCGGCCACATGGGGGATGAACGCATTACGGTTAAGAATCTTGAAGTAATCGAGGTGGACGCGGCCAAGAATCTTTTAAGTATCAAGGGTGCCGTTCCTGGCGCACGAGGCGGACTCTTAATGATTTCGACGCAAGAGGGTAAGATTGAGATTGAGGCTATGCCAGTGAGTGAGGAAATAGTTCCTTCAGAAGACAAGGCTATTCTCAGCACAGAAACTCAAGGGGAAACTGCTATTGTATGATAAAAAATCAGAATATCGAAATCCGAAATTCGAAACAATATCAAATTTCAAATACCAAATTTAAAAATTTTTGAATTTGTTTCGAATTTAGAAATTCGAGTTTCGAATTTTTAAATGATATGCCCCAACTGCCTTTGTATAATCTAAATGGTGAGAAGACTGGAACGCTTGACGTAAGCGATGCAGTTTTTGGCGTAAAGACAAAAACCAGCGTTGTCCATCAAGTGTATGTGGCGCTCACTGCCAATGCTCGGGAACCATGGGCGGATACCAAAGATCGTGGCGATGTGCGCGGTGGTGGAAAGAAACCATGGAAGCAGAAGGGGACTGGCCGGGCTCGCCACGGTTCGATTCGTTCTCCGATTTGGAAAGGCGGCGGTGTCACGTTCGGCCCTTTGTCTGTCCGTAATTACAAGCAAAAAGTCAATAAAAAGATGAATCAGGCTGCAATGCGCATGTGCCTCTCTGATCGAGCGCAGACAGACCAGCTCATGACGATTGAGACACTCCCAACCGATGGCAAGACAAAACCAATGGCAAATCTTCGCGGTAAGCTGCCGGGCAATAAAAAAACCACCGTCATGGTTTTGGGCGCTGGTAACGAGTTTGTGACCCGAGCCATTCGCAATATCCCCAGGCTCGACGTGCGTCGAGCGGCAGACTTGAATGTGGTTGATGTACTTGACCATCAATATCTGGTTGTTACAAAAGAAGGGATTGCGGAGCTGGAGAAACGATTAGCGAAATAATATATGGGGATTTTTGACAGATTAAAACAAAAAAAGTCTGCGATTACGAACAAGGTTGCTAAACAGCAGGCTGTGTCTGAAACGCCAAAATCAACCGCGTCTGTTTCAGAATCTAAAATTGAGACAAAACAGGCGGTAGTGCCACTCAAGGTAAGTCAGCTTTCTCATGCCATTGTTCACCCGTTGGTCAGCGAGAAGGCGGCATACATGGAGGCAAGGAATGTCTATAGTTTGGTGGTAGGGCGGGGAACAACAAAACCGATGATAAAACAAGCGGTGAAAGAGATTTACGGGGTTGTTCCGCTCAAGGTTCGAATCATGAATTATGAAGGAAAGGCGACTCGTTTCGGGCGGACGCCGGGCAGGAAATCTGATTGGAAAAAGGCGCTCGTGACGTTGCCAAAAGGCCAGTCAATGAAGTTGCATGAAGGCGTGTGACAGCTTCTTAGCTGATTAGCTTTTTAGCTACTTAGGAATTGACCTAATAAGCTAACAAGCTAAGAAGCTAAAAAGCTTCAATAATTATGCCAATCAAAGTTCACAAACCAACCTCTGCCGGCCGACGCGTATCGAGCGTTCAGGATTTTTCGGATGTCACCAAGACGCGTCCGGAAAAAATGTTGGTTGTTAAACTAAAATCCAAGAGCGGCCGCAACAACACTGGCCGGATTACGGTTCGTCATCAGGGCGGCGGTGTCAAACGGCTTTATCGGCTGATTGATTTCAAGCGAACTAAATATGACATTCCGGCCACGGTTACAGCGATTGAATATGATCCAAATCGCGGTCCGCGTCTCGCTTTGGTTGAGTATAAAACCAATGAGACAAATGGGACTAATAGAGCCTATATCCTGGCTCCCGAAGGCCT
>JBBTRO010000144.1:0-2541 GCA_038065155.1 Patescibacteria group bacterium | reverse complement strand
AGCGTCTCGGGCACGCCGCAGTAAACAGTTTTTGGATTCGCAAAACTGCATTTATCAGCCCATGTTTCAAGGCTCAAAAGTTTTCTGCCGGTGCCGATACTTCCACCATCGGCATTCACGACCCACAATTGTGGTTTGTAATCATTTTGAGCGCTGTAGACGCTGTAGAGAAGTTTGGCTCCGTCCGGGGACCAGCGCGAACGGATGCCTCGACCCTCGACAATCGTGGATTTGAAATTTTCGCCGTTAAGTCCCACAAACAAAACTTCTTCCCGGTCAGCGCCAAGCGCTTCGCCAGTCAGTGAATAGCCGACGATTTGATTATTCGGCGACCAGTCGAGTGTAACTTTGTCAGCCTTGTTGCCAAGGGCCGCGACGATTTTGACATCGGTGCCGTCGGGATTGGCGCTCACGATCCAGCGATTTTCTGGGGAAAAACCAATGCTTTTACTGGTAATTCGATCACCTTGAGGAGCGAAGGAAAATTCTTCCCAGTGTTTGGGTATGGTCACCTGGCGTTTGGTATCAAAGTCGTAATAGATATTTGATCCATCCGGATATTCCAGAATCGAGGCGGTTTGCGTTGGCGACCACGTTACTTTTTCGACACCATAAAAAATTGTATCGGACAAGAGTCGCGGCCGGCCACTCGAATCAAGGCGATAAAATTTTCCATCCAGCTGATTATAATAATTCACCGCTCCGCTCTTGTCTGCTCGGGCGCCGGTCACCGGATCTTTGGTCAGGGTTTTAATCGGCGCTTGTCTTTGAGCGCCTGGCGTTTGGATCGCTCGACCGGCGGTGGGGAGGACTCCGGGCTCTCTCACTTCTCCCGTTGGCACACCCACTCCCGCTTCTGGGAATTGCGTTGGCGTTGGCGTTGGCGGTGTCACTGCTCCTGGCGGCGCGACAACCGTTGGCGTTGGCTTGTAAAAAAAGACGCGATACAGTAAGTAGCCCAACCCAATCGAGATGAGAATAAAAATGATGAGGTAAATGAAGCGTTTGCGATCCATATAATATGACAAAATTAGTGAGCTTGTTGCATGGCAGCCACTTGCGCTTGTCGCTCCTGCTGTGATCGTCTAACCTGGTTTAGCCGGCGTAGCTGAAATTGGAGAAGTCGGTAAGATTTCTTGTGATCTTCCAGCTTGTGGCGCGATTCATTCCAAATAAGAAGGATAAGGACAGTATACATGGGGATAAAATTGAGGAGGGGCACAAATTCAATCAGGATGGCACGAAATGCTTTTTCCCCGATATTTTTTTGGATCAGCTGTTTTATGTACCCGGATTGACCATAGACTATGGCATAGACTGCGGCGGAAATAACGATGTTAACGATCGTTCCGATTATACCACCAGAAATAACAATTGTTCCAAAATCGATCATATCCTTGACTACCGCTAGCCCAAGTGCAACGCCAAACCAACGAAAACTGCCGGATCTGATTCGGTTGGAAAGGAATTTTCCCATCTGTTGACCAGCAAGGTTGCTGCCTTTATTTTTCCAGCTGCTCTTCGCTTGATTATCTGTATCCAATTTTTGCTGTTCGATAAATTTTTCTGGATCAAAGGTGTCTTGTTTTAGCTGTTCAAGTCGATTCGCTCTTTGATCTTTTTGGAGCTCAGTAGCACGATTTTTGTCCGTGTCTTCGGGGCTGGTTTGTGACTGAGCCGCTTCTGGGGTGTTGTTTTTTCCCTGGCCTGATTCTGCTGCTTCATCGGCGAGTGGCGGTGTCGCGCCTGGCGCAACCTCGGTTGGCGCTGTTCCCGGTGTTTTATCTCCTGATTTTTCCGCTTCTTTAGCTTGTTCCGATTGTTTCGTCTCTTTATTTTCAGGCCCAGTTTCAGATGGTTCTTCTTTTCCTTTAGGCGGGGTTTCAGGCGCTCGTTGCTGCTCTGGCGCTGTTTCTTTATTTTGCGTTTGTGCTGGCGCAGGCGCCTGACTGTTTCCTTCTGGTTTTTTTTCTTCCCCTCCTTGATCCGCTCGTTGATTGGGTTTTGTTTTTGCTTCAGCCGCTGGTTCGCTTGTCGGCCCTGCTTTTTTTGACCCTGCTCCCTGTGCTGATCTTGTCGCCTGGGGTTGGCGTTCAGTTGGTTTCGATTCTGGCGCACCGGCTTGCGGCTGTAGAGCGGTTGTTGGGGTAGCAGGAGTTGGTTCTGGCGCGCCTGTCTGTCTCGGCGTTTTTGGCTGGCGAGCGTTTGGCGCGGTGTTGTCCGCGGCTTGTTCGGTCTGCCGGGCAGCTCTTTGCGGCCGTGGCTGGGACTCATCGTCAGCTTCGGGAGGGGCTGATTGTTGCGTTACCTCGTCTGGAGAAATACCTGGTTGTTCGAGTGACTCGGAGCTTTCTTTCGTTTCTTCCTGATCCGGCATCTCTGGCTCCACTTCGAGGTCAATTTCTGGAACGGGACTGGCACCTAGTATGCGTCTGGCTCTGTCTTCCGTTTCCTCAATTTGATTGGCGCCTAATTTTTGCGCTAATATATTTCTTTCTTTGTTTGTTAATGCCTGGGCCAATGTGTCGGTGACACTATCGA
>JBBTRO010000143.1:0-4609 GCA_038065155.1 Patescibacteria group bacterium | reverse complement strand
AGGAAAAAATCGGGTTGACCAATTCTGGCACCCCCACCATCCCCTCGACATAACGCCCGCCAACCGCCGGCACAATCACACGGTGCCGATTGGCCAAGATGGCCGCCAGCCAGACGCATGACACCAAGGCCACAACCACTGACACGCGCACGAGCAGGCGTTCTTTGGGCGACAAAATTTTTCCCATGCGCCGCAATTGCGGGAATCGGTGCGCGAGATTGCCGCGCACATGCTGAACCAACCGAAGATCGGCACTGGAGGAAACAAGTGGGTGCGGCTGACGCGACCGCTTGAGGCGGGCAGTGAGCCAGCGACGCTGGGAGTCAAACACAAACAGGAGAGATAAAACAAAAATGTTCAAGATCTAGAAGAAGATGCTTGTAAGGGCAATCGCAAAAAACAGAATCGAAAGAATAATCGTGGTTTGAAACAGAATTTTGTCAATCCCGCGCTTGGTGCTGTAGATATTGCTTGAACCGCCAAACGCGGCACCGAGCCCGGCGCCCTTTTGCTGCAGGAGTACAACAATGATAAGAAGTACGGCTAGAAGCGGCTGAACGATGGCAAAAAGTTTTTGTATCATACGAAAAGACTATATCATACGATCGGGATAACGTCAATCCCTAATAGAGCGCCATGACAGCCAAGAGAAGCACCATCGCCCCGGTCTGCGCGATAATATGGAAATGCTGTTTTCTGATTTCCACAAAAATATTAATGCCCAGCGCGGCCAAAAAGAACAGGGCGAAAAAAATATACATGCCTTGCCAGTACGCAAAGCCGCTGGTAAACTCAGTCAGAAAATTTTTCCCTAGCTCGTACTTTAACGACAGAGTCGGGGGCGGTATTTTTACCGGATCAACTGAGACAGCACTGACTTCTTCGCCGCGCACCTCTTGTGCAGGCATCGCTTGAACGGCAGATTTATTTATATTCGGAGTTTCTTTCTTGATTTGATCTTTACTCTCGCCTGACGACAGCACCTTGACAGCGCCGCCCGATCTGGCCGGCCGGCCAAAATGCTCCGTAACATAAATTGTCCGGTATTCAGCAAACGTGCCTGGAATAAAGGCATTGCCGAACTCGGTAAACTGCGGATTGGACAAAATTGCCAGATGCGACGGCGACTCGATCCAAGCCCGAAGCACCGACTCGGCCGAGGCATACCCCATGGCCAAATTTTCCCCTGCCTCTTCGTAGCGATAACCAACCTGATTCATAAGCTCCGGCAGACTAACCTTGCGCGGCGATTCATGGGCGAAATAATTGTTGGCCGCCATGTCGCGCGACTTTATTTCGGCCGAATCGCTGAGCGCCGCAATGGGCGCAAGGGCGGGCAGTCCCCGAACAGCTCTAAATTCGTTTGTAATTTTTAGTAGCCTGGCTTCTTCTTTGGCCAATGCGTCAGGCGAACTCAACGCAGCAAACGGAACGGACAGTGCCACGATAATCATGAAGATCTTGCTCGCGCAAAAAATCATTGAATACAAAACCGCCCGCTTCGTATGGAGAATCTGCGGGTGGTAGTTGTTCCCTTCGTGAGGAATAAAAAATTGTTTGAGATGGCGGTGCATATGACTTGATAACACTATACCATCTATTCACCCGCCAAGGAAGAATTCAGATATTCATTCACCAGACGCTCGGTATTCACGCCATAATAACCGGTCGGAATATAATGGCCGAAAAGTCCGCGAGCCAAGAGTTCGTTTTGTAGTATAAGGACCATTTCATTGGCTTGGCCAAAGCCCGTATGAGCAATCAAGAAATTCAGGATACCATCGTTTCCTAAACTGCGGGCATACGCAATAACGGCACGAGTAGTATATGAACCATAGTAGCCAGTTGAACGAATGTTGTTGGGAAAAAATCCAAGATCTCGGAGCGTATCTTGTAAGGCAGCTACTTCCTCCCCATTTGTCCCCGGGCGCAACTCATTGGTCAGCCTGTCAATCGCTGAATCGTTTGATACTGCCAAACCAAGAACGGATTGAGGCGCTTGGTTTGAGACCAAAGTATTCAAATCCTCGACAATCAAAGGTTCGGTACGGGAAACCCCGCCTCCGCCTGGTAGCGCCGTCCAACCAGGAGTGCCGGCTGGAACACCGCCGCCTTCACTCTGCACATCACTGCCACGGCTATCCCCGGAAGCTGGTACAGAAGATCCTGAATTTGAACTGCCTGAACCAGTCGATCCTGAGCTGGAGTCAGATGGATTGCTCGTAAAATTCGCGACCACATTCACTTCCCGAATTTGAATGACGTAACTGCCACCGTTATCGCCAACGCAATACGAGACAACATAATGGCCGAGCGCACTGGTGTCCACATGAGAACTGTCAATCACGATATTGGCAGAAATGTCTCCGTCGACGTTATCCATCGCGGTAGCACCGTATTCAATGTAGGTGCCGTTCAATGGAATGGTAAGAACTGGATCACCAATGAGTGTAATGACCGGAGGGGTAACATCCCAACTTGGGTCAACAAATTTCTCGTCATCAACAATTACACGACGTCTATTGATAGCGTGATTGCCTGAACTGTCTGAAACCGCATATCCTACAATGTATTCTCCAGGCAAAAAATTCAACACCTGTGAATCATCAATTACCACTCTAGCAGAAATATCGCCATCAACATCGTCGATCGCCGTTACTCCTGGATCAGTGTAGACGCCATCTAATGGAATTTCCACTATATCTGGTCCAATCAATGTAATAACGGGTGCGAGACCATCAATAACATGTATAACACGAGTCGCTTCCGATAAATTTTGCGCGCTGTCAGATACGCGATAATAGACCGTGTACGTGCCAGGGGCTCTCATGTTTAGACTTGAGCTGTCAACAACAATATTCGCGGAAACATCGCCATCCACATTGTCCCAAGCAATCGCGCCCTGTTCGTGATAAACATCGGCAGTTGTCAAATCTATTACTGCGTCACCCAATAAAGTAATTTCCGGAGCAGTCAAATCAGCTACTGTTACTGCGCGCACTTCCTGTGCCAGATTGCCATGACTGTCGGTTACAGAATATATGACGTTGTATATGCCAAAATTTGATGTGTCGACTGCACTATGATCAATTACGATATTCGCACTAATGTCGCCGTCAATGTCATCAACGGCCATCGCCCCGAATTCCACGTACGACCCGCCAAAGGCCACCGTAGGGTCAACTACATGATTCACCGGATCTTCAGTTAGAGTGATGACCGGCGCCAAATCGCCGACCACATTGACAATTCTGCGGACAGCAATGGTATTACCGTCGGAATCCGCGACTGAATAGGTAAGTTCATAGCGGCCGTTTTCGTTTTCATTGACAACACCATCACGTACAATTCGGCTAGAAATATCCCCTTCTTCCGGATCAGTGGCGGAAGCTCCTGGATCGTCGAACGACCCGCCTCGTAAAATCGTCATCTCTGCATCACCATTGAGGGTAATAATTGGGCTGTCGTTCCCACATGACAATGTCATATCGCGGTCAAACACCTCGACATAGCGATGATCAGTAACGCCGTTCGTACCCGGATAACCGACGCTATAATCCACTACATAATTCCCAACCATCTGAACATTCACATTGTTTGATGTGCTGATTCTATCGGTAATTTCAAAATTATTCGATCCATTTTCAATTGGCACCCAGGCTGTCGCGCCATCATCGACATAACGACAAGCGCGCGGATGTTGATCGAATCGATTGCCCGTGACAAATATGAATGGCTCGCCAGAGGCAATTGGATCCTGTGTAGATCCAGAACCGCCGCCACCACCTACAACACCACCAGCATTCGGATCAAAAATGACAAATTCCACACCAGCGTTGGTAACACTCCCATTCACCAATTGCGTACTGCCGTTGGCATTGTCAAGGATAGTAATCTCAAATATCGCCACCCCTTCCTGATTGCTCATGTAATAAAAATCTTCTGTGTTCTGTCGCCCGGAAACAATTTCCAAATCAATCGAGCTGTTAGTGTATGCTCCGTTGTCATGGTTGGCCTCGAGCTCAAATCCGCCCAAGGCACTGGCATCGGTCACTCGCACCCGCACCGTATCGCCACCAGTCACGGTTTCGGCGTTGCCCAAAATATCCCGTGTCTGGATGCGCAATGGATAGGAAATCGGATTTGGCTCGCCAACGGTAAAAGTGTAACCACTCGGCCAGCCGGTCAGATTCACGCCCACCTGGGCAACCTGGGCGCTCATGGCAAATGTTAAAATTGGCGCGCACAGATTGCTTATAATCGCAATGATCCCAATCACGCTAACTGTCCTCAAGCTATATGGCATAAAAATAAGGTTAGACTAGGGTTAGTTAATCACATATATAACCATAAAGATTGACAGCTGTCAAGCCCTATGCTATAGTTTTGGACGTATGAAAAAAGACATCCACCCAGCCAACTACCCAACCATCTTTGTCGACAGCTCTTGCGGCAAAGAATTTGTGACGATTTCCACCAAAAAGTCAGAGGAGTCACGAGTCGTAGATGGAGTGACCTACGGCATACAACATATTGAAATTTCTTCAGGCTCTCATCCATTTTATACCGGTAAACAAATCCTCTTGGACACGGCCAGACGCGCGGAAAA
>JBBTRO010000142.1:0-8752 GCA_038065155.1 Patescibacteria group bacterium | reverse complement strand
CTAAAGGCCTGGGGAGCGTCTGGTGTCGATGTTGGTTGTGCCAACGCGGACCTGGAAGCCCTTCTGGCCGGGTACTTCAATGTTGATTTCAAGAGCATCATGGGGTATCTGCAATCCAATGCGGGGGCGTTTCTGCTCACATTGCTGATATACAGCAATCCGACTCTCTACTCTCTCTTGCAGGACCTGAAAAATGCAGGAGACTTCGCATTAAATGCGAACATGCTCAATTGCAGTACGATTCGTAAGATCGCAGACAACTCGCGCACGCAGGCCATCACGAAAGAAGCTCTGGATGAATGCTCTAAATACTCGCCTGGTGTGAGTGAAGAAAAAATGAGGACCGGTGAGTGTGTTAAAAATGCCGTGGAACTTCGTAAAAAGCGCATGGAAGGCAAGCAGCTCGCTGGGCTTGGTGGTAATGATGTCTCTGTCAATAAATACTTACTCGACAGCGTGGATATGTCTGATGAGATGAAGCAGTTGATCGGTGCGATGGTTCCGGACGAAACATATAATGGTGGCGACACCAGAAAGACCTCGCCAGCGGAAACGGTTACCAATTCATACACAAAGTCCTACGACAAGCAGCTTGTTCGTTTGAAGGCTATCACCGCGCAAGTTTACAACGCAAAGAAGGCTGGGAAACCAATCGATATCCCCAGCATCAAGGAGCTCAAAGAGCTTAACAGCCAAGAAGGTGTTGAGCCGATGCCGACATATCTCTTTGATGCTCTGATGCGGTATAACCCTGATGATCGGGAAGTAATCATCAATCGACTTGCCCACAAACAAGCCCTTGGCATTACCCGCGCCAAGATTCGCAAGGTTGGCGAGGTCATTCAAGCAGCTCTGCTTAAAGGGGACAAAACGGTCGAGATGCACGACTACCAGAGGCGTGATACGAAGGAAGCGATCGAAATCCTGAATGTCATGAACAATCAGCTGGAGCTGGAATTCAAGATGCTTGAGGCGCAAGAAAATATGTTCTCCGGCATTATGAGTAACGCGCCGCCCGCCTCCGGGTTGAGATAGTTATATTTCGGAATAAATATGGCGTCTTACGATAAATTTCAGGACTTCGAAGTTCTGGCGAGCCAGTTTCGTACGTATGACGGCGCGTGGAACGCTGTGTTGACATTTGTGGCGCCTATTCACGATGTAATGCTCACGTATATGTTCCCGTTTGTGCTTGGCTTTTCGTTTTTAACTATGTCGTACCATTCGCTAAGGCTTCGCCCCCAGGATGCAGCAAAATGGTTCATGTTTTTGATATTCGCTTCAGCGATGCTCTATACGGTTCCTGTTCAGGTCACGCCAAGTTACGATTACAGTGATAAATCTGCCCAGACATTATCATCGATAAATAAAAAAGGTGGCGGTGGCGGCGCGCCTGCGGAAGCGAACATATCGTTGGCTTTTTATCTTGTTAATTATTGGATGGACCGTATTGCCAATACGATGATGGACGCCGTCGACGCCGGAATTGGAAAATTCGGCGACGATCGTGATTTCCAGGCACCACAACTTGCATCGGCACAATTACAACGCGGTTACGACAAGCTCCTTGCCAACACCAACGCTGATAAGTTAATTACAGCCTTCAAGGATAAATGTCAGTCGCTGGCTAGCAGCGTTGATAAGGTTGGTCGTTACTCCGGTCGTAACGCTGCTGATGCGATTGGGTTACTTCCTCAAGGTGTCCCTAGACCAGTGGTTAAGGACGCAGATAAATTTGTTGATCTTCCGAAAGACAACTCTCTAAGGAAGCTGTTGGAGTCATACCCTCCTGGGGGGTTCAGCAAGAGGGACGGGTATCACATTGAAACTAATGAGTATTGGAGAAATCGCCTTGGAGGAGACGAAATTTCTGGCAACGGCAGCTTTGTACGTAATTTTTCTGGAACGAATCTAAATTTTTCTAGCAGCTCAGATGATAAATCTGGTAACGAGAAATCTGCCGAGGAAGATAAAGCGTATCCAAAAAACTGTTACGAGATGTATCAAGCCGCCGAGTTTGCCTTTAGGCAGTTTGCTTACGCCGCTCGCGACAAAGTTATTGGATCTGAGCAAAGACTGTACGATAGCCGCTCTGAATGTGAGTTTGTCGTTGCGAAAGATGACTCCTATTGTCCGGGTGCTGAAGAGCACACAAAAGTTAGATTTATTGCTCTGCAGAAGGCCATATATTCAGCCTATTACAGTAAAGTAAACAGACACGACCCGAACGCTCCCGGTTCTAACTTAGCTGCTGCAACACTGGCTTCAACCGCTCAGTCGTTATTCTCCTGGTTTACAGA
The DNA here is from genome assembly GCA_038065155.1 of Patescibacteria group bacterium. Lineage (GTDB taxonomy): Bacteria > Patescibacteriota > Patescibacteriia > Magasanikbacterales > UBA922 > JAHFIC01. The sequence continues at coordinate 6,452 of JBBTRO010000142.1, read as the reverse complement.
AGCACACGCGACTTTATATGGGTTATTTTTCCCGGCTGTAATCTCTCTGATGACTGGCGTTCTCATGATTCTTTTTCCTGTAGTGATAGTGTTGTCTGTGTTTCCGGGAAGAGAGGCGACCATACCCACTGCGTTATTATCGCTGGTGTTTTTGAAATTAACCCTTGTGTTAACGTATTTCATCATCAAACTTGGTGGTCTGGTCGCAACTGCGGCCATTATACGGTTATCAAGAGACGGGTTTAGCCCAAGCGACGCAAACGACGCGTTATGGGGGATTGCCGCAGGGACGAATGTTCTGACATTTCTCTGTGCGTTAATTGGAGCGCCTGCTCTCGCCTACATTATTACTTTTAATGACAAAGGAGGCATCCGGTCCCTTGGGTTTGATTCGTTTGGTGCCAGACAGATGACCTCCGCTGGCATGAGGGCCGCTGGAGTTGCGACCGGTCTTGCCTTTGGTGCGTCAAAACTTGGGAAGAGCGTTGGTAAAATGCTCAGCGATCCGCCCTTAAAGCCACCCGGCGGGCCTGGCGGCCTTGTTTCTGGTCAGCCGCCTAGTGGCCGAGCCACACCAACAATGAACAACATTAAGGCACTACTTAGCAAGAATTTATGGAAACCGTGAGGAGTGGTTGGATTTTTTAGTTTTTGTTCGTCCTTTATTTCTGTAATTGCACTCCATGACGTCATCCACCGTGTACTGCTGCATCATGCAGCTGTGCAATTCCGGCGTCATTTGTCTAGCGCACTTTTCTTCTGCTGTTTTGCTTTCGCTGTATTTAATTAACTTCTCGATTTCATAGTCTATACGCGACTGGGGGGCGCTTGCCGGAAGCCTGTCCATCACCGCGATTGTGGCGATCTTTCGGTCCATGTCTTTGCACATTTCTTCCGGTGTTTTAGCTTCTGCTGGAAACGTGGTAACGAATAATAGCGACGCTATTGTAATGGCGTAATTTATAACGCTTATCGATCTATTCATGGTGTTTTCCCTTTGGTATGTTTGTTTACGTCCCCGCGGTTTGCCTCTGCTTGTTTTTTCTTAAAGTATTCGATTTCTTTTTGCGCATCGCTCATACCTTCTTCAAGCCGTTTTTTAATTGGCAAGGAGTATATGTTTTCTCTAGCATTTTTAATTTTTTTCTTTACATGGCCCAACAGTTCGTTGTTCAACCAACGCAGCTCTCCGGTGTTGACCATTCCATATTTGGAGTCCGTGAAAAACGATATTTGCATCTGACCAACATGATCGTCCGCGAGATATTTTTTATTGTAATTGATCTCGTTTACATGGTTAAAAACAATGATTGTGACTGGTGCCGCGATCGCGACCATCAGGGTGAATGCTTTGCGGTATCTTTTGTTGAGCAACACTACCAAACCAAACCCGATTGAGAGCGATCCAAGAGCTAACGAGAACTGTTGCAGCTTGGCTACGCTGTAGCGCGGTGCCCCAAAAACATAGGCAATGTCATAGCTTAAAAGGCCAGCGGCAAGCACTGCCACACCGTAGCAAATTAACATTGCGGCGCCTGTCCATTTAGCCACAAGTTTTAGAACTTGCGGAACGGTGTTTTCGTGACCCAGGTTCATTGTTGTCTCCCTTTGGCAACCATGCTGTCACCGTCAATTGCCTGCGCATTCATGAAATCAAAAGGTACCCGATCTGGTAACGCGTCTATTTTTATAATTTCGGTACCGCGCCCAGATTCTGGCTTCACATTAAATAACAGGTACTTTGCTGGTTGAAGCAGGACGCTGCCGCATAGCGCACATGGGTGTGGCCGATATGTTTCGTCCACTTCCGAGTTATTAGCAATTTCCTTAACGAGTCCCATGTCTGGGTTTCTATTCATGTTGTTGCTAAAAGCGACCTGGAACAGCGCGCTGTAAAGCGTCCTGCTACCAGACGTCCTCGTTCTTATAATGAATTCGTCGCGCCGCGGCATGCTGAGCAGTCCGTGTACCACTTGGTCCTCTTCATATAACGGCGCGAATGGCCCATGATCGATCAACGCATTTTGCGTGGGGTTGTGCTTTCCCATAGCCTCGAGCACGGCATTTACCACATGAAGATTCAATGTTGTTTTGCCAACCATAAACCTAAGCTTTCCGGAAGGATCTAGCAGAGCAAAGTATGGCGCGCCGCTCGCATCGACTCTCCCGCCGCGAGTTTTTAAGACCCAGCTATTCATGATGTATGTGTGTTGGGTTTCTGTCGCGTCGGTCCACAAATAACGGTCGTGTGGGGCGCTTGGCTCCCGTTCATCGAACCTGAAGTCATCAACGTCAATCCGCACGACCCACACTTTGACTCCATGCTGGTTCAGCTTCTTGTGAAAGTATTCCAGCGCCGTATTTGCGGTTTCGTAGTGCCGGTTGGCGTCTTTTACACAAGGAAGGTATTGAGTGATCGAAGATGGGCACGAATATTTGCTGAACATCAGTAATGTCCAGTCCCCACGAAGAGACTCGATGCGGTGTGCTTCCCCTGTTTTCAGGTCCAGGAAGTGTCCGCCTGTTGGCGCGTACCCATCAATCAGTGTTGGGACAATTGGCTTTTCAAAGCTCGTTTTCTTAAAGATAGCTTCTTGGGCGCGGTCTCCGAAAATAATGGCGGCGACCGCAAACGCAACCCAAAACATCGCCGCCAACACACTGAGTCCAGTCGTGCGTTCAAGCCAACTTCCTTTGTTTTCGACGTTACCCATGTGACTTAGTCTTCCAGTCAAACGATGCTGATTCAAGGCCATCCATAGGCCCAAGAGCCGCACGAAGGGTCAAAATCCGCAGATTTTTGGCTTTTAAGGCCAGTTCCGGGCCTGGCCGACCGGCCGGACCTCTCGGGCGTTCTTTTGGTTCTTGATACGGCTTGGTGATGATTTCCCAAGGCATGACGTCGTGCTCCGTCAGCGGCCCGTCGAATATCCGGTAGTACCCCGGAGACATGAGGAGATAGGAAGAGACCGCGATCAGCGCGATCGAGCCAGCGAGACGGAACCTGGTTGGTATGTAGTAGGAAGCCGCGAGTGTGACGAGGGTAAGCCCAATTAGATTGCAGATAAAACGGAACCAGAAGGTCCCGTTGATGCCCATATCCTTGCCGGTGAGGTAGACCAGGAGGTTGTCAGCAATACCAAACCACTGAATAGCTGCCCCTGCGATAACGAGCGCCAGGATCTTCGTAGAGCTTGTCCTAATGTCTAGCATCCTGAGCACGAAGGTTATGTGCCGCGGATCCCTTTCGCAACCCCATTTACATGCCCAAGAGCCGCACGAAGGCCCAAAAACTGAAAAAATATGCCCTAATCGTCAAGCGTGAGGAAGTTTTGGACGATTTTTGCGGTGGTGGCGGCAGCTACATCAGCGTCTGATGGACCAGCCACAATCACCGTTTCCCCGCGTGGCTCTACGTTCACAGGCTCCGGTATTTTTGTGTTTTGTTTCCATGTGAAGTTTTTTGTTGCCTTTTGTGTGATGTCGCGCAGTTCGTCCGGGGTCATTTTCATTCCGATGCGTAGATACTCAGCGAACACTTCGGAACGAGACCCACGCGGTAACGCTCGCCATTCATCCAAGATATCCGGGTATAGTCTTGTATCAATACGGCAACGTATTGAGTAGAACAACTTTGACTTCTTTGTCTTTCGTCGAGATTTTTTTTCTGCTTGCGCAACTATATTTTCAGGTCCAGGAAGACCTATGTTACCGCGCGCAAACATCCCGGCGCGCAACAATAACATTAGACGCCAACGCACTTGCGTGTCTGTCGATAGGTCCTCTTTGTTTTTCATCCACTGATCGTAGAGACCGGCGTACCGGTTTCTAGGCAGCATAATAATAATCTGCGGATTTGCTGGCATGACGTATGTTTCGTGCGACTAATTGAGCGTCATAGCAAACTTATAGAAGCCTCGTGCATTCGCCATGGATGGGTCTTGTGGCACCTCTATCGGCGTTTCAGTTCTCTTTTGAAGTTCGTCTGCAATAAGATCCGCCGGGCCACCAGTAACGATAATAACCCGCAAGAGACCTGTCCCGCCTGGCCACATCTTTTTTATCCCACTAATCACACTATTGGTTAGGCTCTTGGTCACCTTTCGCGTGAGGTCCTTGACGGAATGTTGCTTCCCATGAACCTCAACAATGCCATCACGCATGATTTTTGGCATATCGTGGACTGTAAACGGTGCATCTTTGAAACGCTCGAGAAGTTCGTTCAGCATCGGACGATACGCGTGAATAATTCCTTCCGATACACAAACGTGATGTTGGATCACTGGTTTACCGTAACGCACCTCTGCGATGTCTATCGTGTGCCCGCCGATGTCGACAATACCGACTACAACTTCGTGCAGGTGGTTAATGATGATGCCGTTCCAGTCTAATACGGCATCAAAATAAGCCCCTGCCGGCTCATGCAGTATCTGGACGCGATCGATACGAATACTGGGGTCGTGTTTTGGCCATGCCATGATTGCGCGCACAACCGCTTCGCGGTGCGCTTTAACATGGCCAATCGGAAGACCACATACGATGTTTGCCTTTTGGCTAACCCCGGCCTTTTTGAGTGCGTGCATACCTGTAATACGGTACTCATCGCTCGTGTAGCGCATACTATCCAGCGCTGGAGTCGGGAGGTTGTTTGAGTAACGGATGGCTTGGTCCCCTACCAGGTACCCGCCGGTATCGTCGGTATAAGACGGGTCGAATTTATACCCTGCAACCTTAGTGACGTTTCCTACTGGCGTTACAACCGACGGAAAAATCAGGTGGCTCTTATACCCCGTGACGATCTTGGTGAAGGCATTGCCATTGTCCAACCCTACAGCCTGTGTCTCGCTCTCGCTCATGACGCTACTCCTTTGGTCGGTCTTGTTCGTGGTTTACGTGGGATTACCTTGATGCACCGGCGCACTGCGTCCAGCCGCCGGTTTATTTCCTTGTACTCGGTACGGTACCGCTTCATGTTCTTTTCTAATCGTTTGAGAAACGCATAGTCTTTTAGCTGATTTGTCTTTTTGCAGGCGGCGCGGCTGATACGTCCAACCCGGATGTGTTTGGGGCCATTGTCGGTACTGACAATAATGTTAAAAATTGGCCCCTTTGGGTTCTTGAATGTCTTACAAGCCCTGGACGCGTTCGCCTGCCAGACCAACCCCAGGTGCACTTTATGCAGACTGCGGCGCTTGTAGGCCACTGTCACAAGACGATCTATCGAACGCTCCAACGACATGCGGCGCCAGTAGAGATACCGGAGATCGTCAATCATCGCGGCGTGTACCGCCGTGATGTAGTTCCTCACCCGTTCAAGTCGCTGCATGTACCTCGACAAGTGCTTCTTCTTATCCACTTCCTCGCCGCCGGTGGTCGTGGTCGCAGAGTCTCCAAACCACTGCTGCACCCCGAGGTCAGTCGTCAGGGTCCGCCGGCGAAAGGCGTAACGGCGCGCATAGCTAAGCAGGCGGCGCGAGGCATTAAGCTGGTTGTTGACCTCACGGCGTTGTTCTGACAGCGCGATGATGCGACGCTCCAGCCGCTTGAGCCGCCCGTAGTAGACCCGCAGGAAGCACCGCTTGCACAGAGCCAGGGTGATGCCCGAGATGCGACTGATGTAGCGCTCGCCGTTGCGCAGTACCCGGTTGAGATGAAAACGCGGTCCCGTGGGGATCAGAAACGTCTCGCCACGCGTTTTGGTATTGAACTTCCATGACGCCCCGATCGAGTGGTGCCGCCGCGGGCTAAGCATGTTCACCGCCGCGACGGCCTCGGACAGTTCATCGTCCAGCCGGAACCGCTCCAGCAGTAGCCTGTCCAGCGTCAGGCGCGTGTGGTGGTGCAGAATATCGTTCTGCCCTCGGACTATCGCCAAAGCTCTCGGCACACGACGTTTGGGAGTGGCCTGTGATTTTGTCGAGATGATTGCCGACGACTCTGTGGCCAGAGCAATCACAGCGGAAAATTTTGGATTTAGGTCCATTTTTAGACTGTTTTTTTCAAAATTGAGTGGATGGTGAATTGATGGTGAATTGATGTGAGTGGATGGTGAATTTATAAAGAAAAAAGTGATGAATTTTTCTATAACGTGAATTGATGGTGAATTGTAGAAGCAGTTTTTTGCCTAAAATTTTCCAGCCCATGAGAAAAAGTAAAAAAACGACCGGATCCATGCCAGTTTTGTGTCACTTTTTCTCTGTTAAGATCCATGTTATTGTCGTTTTCAGTTCGAATTCGCAGCTTTTCTGTTCGCCTATCGTGAAAGATGCCCCATGTAAAATAATAAGGAGGAAATGTAACAAACCCGTGGTTTTCTCCCTGATACACCCAAATATCCCCGTAATTTCTTTCTGATTTGAATAATGCATATAGGCACTACTTATATTTTTTTCTCTGCTTTCTCTATCTTCTTGATTTAATTGTCTTTGCGTTTCATTCAAGCAGAACCATTA
>JBBTRO010000141.1:0-2892 GCA_038065155.1 Patescibacteria group bacterium | reverse complement strand
TGGCTCTTGAAGCCGATTAGCAGAATCAGGCTGTGCTTAATGACGCAAAAAAATTAAAGGAAGCGTCTCAAGCCTATACCGACCTCCGTCCGATTGCGACGATGATTATTGATCTGGAAAAATTAGAAGCCCATGAAACTGAGCTGAAAAAAATGGAGCGAACGGAGACCAATTCCGATATGCTGTCGCTCATAAAAGAAGAATTAACACTGCTCGCGCCCAAGCGCGAGCACCTGGCCAGCGCTCTCCAAAAAATGATGCGCCCACAGGACCCACTAGATAAAAAAAACGTCATTGTGGAAATTCGCGCTGGCGCCGGCGGAGACGAAGCCGCGCTGTTTGCGGCCGAACTCATGCGCATGTATTTCAAGTACGCGGAAAAAAATGGCTGGAAAACAACGCTTCTCTCGGCCAGCACCATCGGCATTGGCGGCTACAAAGAAGTCATTTTTGGCATCGAGGGTGCTCTGGTATATGGCGACCTTAAATATGAAATGGGCGTGCATCGAGTCCAGCGTGTGCCGGAGACCGAAAAAGCCGGCCGAATCCACACCTCGACCGCAAGTGTGGCTATTTTACCGGAAGTCGAAGAAACCGAACTCACGATTGACCCCAAAGATCTCCGCATTGATACCTTCATGTCCGGCGGCAAGGGCGGGCAAAGCGTCAACACCACCTACAGCGCGGTGCGCATTGTCCATATACCGAGCGGCATGGTAGTCCAGTGCCAGGACGAACGGTCACAACAGCAAAATCGCCTGAAGGCGATGACAGTGCTCCGAGCGCGGCTCTTTGAAATTGAACAAGAAAAAAAACGAGTCGCGCTTGCCACCGAAAGAAAAAATCAAATCGGTACCGGCGACCGCAGTGAAAAAATCCGCACCTACAACTTCCCGCAAGATCGGATCACCGATCATCGGGTTCATGAAAGTTGGAACAACATCGCGACGATTCTCGATGGCGATTTAACACCAATCATTTCGGCGTTACGAGTGGCGGAAGAGAACACATATGATAGACAGTCTTGATCGAGAGCTCATTCTCTCTTACATTCTTCACAAGCCTCGCGAATACCTACTGGCCCATCCCGAACCCCGCCTCAATTTCTTGGAGCGCCTGCGTTTACGGCGCCTCCTCCGCCAGCGCGCCCATGGCGTCCCACTCGCCTACCTTACCGGCCACAAAGAATTTTACGGCCTCGATTTTTTTGTGAACAAACATGTTCTTATCCCCAGACCGGAGACAGAATTGATGATCAAATTAGCACTGCAAAAAATTCTAGATTCCAGATTCGAGATTCCAATTTCCATTTTAATTGATATCGGCACTGGAACCGGCTGCATCCCAATCGCAATCATAAAAACATTAAAACATAAAAACATTAAAACATTTGCGATTGATATTTCTCGCCAAGCGTTAAAAGTGGCCAAAAAAAATGCCAAACATCACAATGTTCCAATCACATTTCTTCACGGCAATCTGCTTGAACCAATAATAAAAGACCATAAGCTAACAGCCATGGGCCATAAGCTTATTATAACGGCCAATCTTCCGTATCTTACACAAGAACAATATACTCAAGAACCATCAATTCATCACGAACCCAAGTCTGCTCTTATCGCTCCTTATGGAGGACTTGCCCTTTACGAACAATTTCTTCAACAGCTGCAAAAATTGCTTAAGGCTTATGGCTGTCAGCTTACGGCATTTTTAGAAATTGATCCCTCCCAATCCCCCCGAATAACTTCGCTAATTAAAAAATATCTGCCAAACGCAAAAATTGCCATCAAAAAAGATCTCGCTTCGCGAGATCGATGCGTGGTCGTATCAACGTGAACGTTTTCATTCCCAGCTGACATAGCCGCTTTGCGGTACAATCTCGATCCAAATTTTCCCGGGCTGAAGAGCGATCGGATTACCCAAAGTATCGAGCCAAGCAGTCCGATCGCTCGGGCTTGTTTTCTGCCATGTACCCTGAGTCGCCTGGCCATTTCGAAATACTACCGTCCCCCCTGACCCAATCGTGTCAATCCGCTTGCGTCCCACAGCATCCAATGTTACGGCGTGCACACGCTGTATGATAACGGTATCCGCCGCATAACGCTGTCCCCCTTGATAACGTTCAAATTGATCCGTGCTCGTACTATACTGCCACGTCACCTGATACGACGGTACGTTTGAGAAGCCAACCGAAACTTCTGATATGCAATCGTTCGTGCAGGGTTCATTTTCCAAAAAATTCCAGGCGGCAAATTCAGCCGCTGAATAATTTTGGCCATACGAATCAATCGCGTTTTGCCACAAATCATGGGACGTATAGGTATTGTGGGGGGCGCTCCGGTTGGAACTGCGCCAAAAATACCAGCCGCGTGACATTTCATTTATATCTAAAATATCTCTATTGTGTATAGAATCCAGAGCCGCGTCTGATCCGCCCACATGCATATAGACCGGATTGCCATATTCTTCGGCCCAATCCAAATAGTACGGCCGAGCGCTCCGGACCGGGCCAACCTCCTCGGCATCTGTATCCGACTGGTAAATTGCCAAAAAACGGGGAATGTCACCCTCGACTGGCGCTTCGTAGACAATACTCGCCTGGGACAGTCCAGACAGCGGCCAGGCATCGCGCGAATTTTCAACCATGACCGCCACCAGTCGGGGGTTTGTAAAATCAATGCTCGAAACGCACACCCCATCCATAAGACGCCGATAGGGGCAGGGAAGCGGCTCGTCGGACGCCTCGGCTGTTGACACGACATCTGAATTTTGGCCATCATTGCCCAGGACTGAAAAATACCCAGCGCCAAACCAAATAAGCAGGATCAGGCCGCAAAGGAAAATTGCTCCAGCCAGGCGGTCGAGTGTGCGCGATAGGTCAGTCTGTTTTAG
>JBBTRO010000140.1:0-3015 GCA_038065155.1 Patescibacteria group bacterium | reverse complement strand
GAATTTGTCAAAAGTTTTGAAATTATCATTCAAAGCGGCGCGATTTTGGCGGTGATCGTTTTGTACTCCAGAAAGTTTTTGAATCTAGAAATTATCAAACGTTTGTTCGTCGCGTTTTTGCCGACCGGCATCATTGGTTTTGTTCTGTATAAATTGATTAAAGGTTTTTTTATTGGGAACACTTCTTTGATTTTGTGGGTTCTTGGGATAGGCGGGGTGGTGTTGATTGTGTTTGAGAAACTGATAAAATTTCGCTCCTCCGTCCAACCCCCCCCTACGAGGGGGGAGAATTTAAGCGTGAATGCAACCCTCGAAACACTCGACTACAAAACCTGTTTTCTGATTGGGATTTTTCAGTCGCTTGCAGTAGTTCCCGGCGTTTCGCGTTCGGCCGCGACGATCGTTGGCGGCATGCTACTCGGCCTCACTCGCCAGATGATTGTCGAGTTTTCTTTTCTCCTTGCCGTGCCCACACTCATTGCCGCGACGGTGCTTGATGTCATAAAAACACCGGAAATTTTTTCGTCTGGCCAGACAAGTTTTTTGGCAGTTGGCTTCGTCACCGCTTTTATTACCGCTATCATTAGTATAAAATGGCTGCTTCAAGTGGTACGGCATCATACGTTTGTGTCTTTTGGAATCTATCGTATCGTCGTTGCACTGTTATTTGTGTGGGTACTTTTTTGATTGGGTAAAATGTGTTTCACCTGACTAACGCTATAGCGTACAATAGGTGAAACAGCCTAGAAGAAACTTTATGGTACATAATGTGGCTATTCCATTGTCGGAGATTAATCTTGATTTTGCTCGTTCCGGCGGCAAGGGCGGGCAGAACGTGAATAAAGTGGAGACGAAAGTTATTCTCCGTTGGCATGTGGGGGCTTCGTTGGTATTTTCCGAAGTCGAGAAACAGCGAATACGAGAAAAGTTGGCAAATCGTTTGACGGCTGATGATGATATAATCCTGGCAGTTGACGAAGAACGAACGCAAGCGCAGAATAGAAGTATTGGGATTGAACGATTGAACACACTTATTACTCAAGCCTTAATCATACCAAAGAAAAGACGAGGAACAAAGCCGACAAAGTCTTCGGAAGAAAGAAGGTTGAAGGCAAAAAAAAGGACGTCAGCCGTTAAACGGATTAGGCGAATAAAAATTAATTTAGGTGATTAGTATGCCCGATCACTATATCTGCCGCGGCTGTAAAAATGTCTTTGACGAAGATGGCCTGTGTGGCGTGGACGGGTGCGCCAAACAGGGTGATCGGCTGGAATTTTGCGACTGCCCGAATGGCTGGCACAAGGGAGCGTTTGAAGAGAGTGAATGGGAGCCGATTGAGAGCCATTAGAGCGCGAAATTATGCGCGATATCCAAAAAATTGTCCGCGAAGTTCTTGAGGATGGGCACCTCATGAGTTTGGGGACCGTGGATCACGAGGGCGTTTGGGTGGCGGACGTCGTGTATGTTTTTGATGAGGATTTGAATATCTACTGGCTCTCCCGGTCAGACGCGAGACATTCTTTGGCAATTGTCAAACATCCCCAGGTCGCCGGTACGATCGCAGTGAGCCGGCCGCACGAAGAGGAGATCGGGGTGCAGTTTTCCGGAGACGCGGAGAAACTTGAGGGTGATTTTTTGGATCTGGCGCGAGCGCACTGCGAGAAACGCGGAAAATTGCCGCCTCTGGAAGAGGGCGAGATCTTGAAAGAGCGCGGCCAGTCATGGTATCGGCTGGAGCTTATTTACGAGCCGTTGTTTGATTACGAGAAAAAAGTCGTATGAGGATCGGCATTGACGCCCGCATGATGGGGCCTGAGTGCGGCGGGATTGGACGCTATATTGAGCAATTAGTAAAAAAGTTATTGGAGATTGATAAAAAAAATCAATATATTTTATTTCTGCGAAAGCAGAATTTTTCAATTGTCAATTGTCAATTGTCAAATGTCAAATGTGTTCTGGCCGACATCCCTTGGTACAGCATTGCCGAGCAGATAAAGTTTAAAAAAATCATTAAACAACAAAACGTCGACCTTATGCACTTTCCCCACTGGAATGTACCGATTTTTTATAACGATCCGTTTGTTGTGACTGTCCACGATCTGATTATGTGGCATTACCCAAGAGCTGAAGCCAGTACGCTCGGGCCGGTGGCGTATTGGTTTAAAGATCGGGTATCTCGGCTCGTCGTAAAACATGTGGTCAAGGCAGCAAAACACATCATTACGACGAGCGAGTTTACGAAGAACGATATTCACCAGGCGCTCGGCGTGCCACGGGAGAAAATGACGGTGACGTACCAAGCGCCGTTTGAGCGGCAGAATCTGGAATCTAGAATCTGGAATCTAGAATCGTTTCCAAAAAATTCCAAATTCCAAATTCCAAATTCCAAATTCCAGAAAAAGCCCTACGTCCTCTATGTCGGCTCAGCCTATCCGCACAAGAATCTGGAGCGATTGCTCGAAGCCTGGAAAATCATTGAAGAAAAGTATGCAGATTCGTATCAGCTCGTCCTGGTCGGCAAAGAAAGTTTTTTTTACAGCCAACTACAAGCTACAAGCTACAAGCTACAAGCTATCACTTTTGCTGGTTTCGTTCCCGATGACGAGCTTGAAGCGCTGTACAAAAATGCAACATTATATATTGAGCCCAGCCTCTACGAAGGCTTTGGCTTGCCACCGCTTGAAGCGATGGCGCATGGCATTCCGGTGGTTTCTTCCAACCGAAGCTGTTTACCGGAGGTATTGGGCGAAGCGGCGCTGTATTTTGATCCAGAAAATGTGGAACAAATGGCCGAGACGATTCTCCGCGGCTTGGAGGATGAAGATCTTCGGTTTGAGCTCATACAAAAGGGAAGAGAGGAAATAAAGAGGTATTCTTGGGCGAAGTTGGCAGAGGAGACGCGAGAAATTTATAAAAAATCCCTCCCCTTGTAGAGGAGGGTCAGGGTAGGGTCTCAACGAGTGTAGAATCTGCCTATTTTCTTGAGTTGAAAACCTTTGGTGACTTCGATAAAA